>DASRNO010000011.1:0-62909 GCA_035647375.1 Bacteroidaceae bacterium | reverse complement strand
TATTCATATTTGGTTAATTTATTGGATTGCGATAGATTGCACCTAGGTGCAATCTATCGCAATCCAATAAATTAACCAAATATGAATAAAGAGTTTTTTTCTATTAGTTTTAGATCTTATTTTACAGCGAGCCTAGAGTTTATGTATTCTAAAGAAAAGTTATTAATAGCAGCCACTGTTTGATAAGAGTCAAGTATCTCGCTGAACTTGTAAGCGTAATCTATCTTCAAGTTTTCTATCTTGTGGCTCTTTACATCATTGTTTAACTTAGTTGATTTTATTATACCTTCAAGGTCTAATAAAAATCTCTGATAAAGCGGGATGAATTTTTCTGCAGCTTGGTAGCCTATTTCCTGAGCTATATCTACTACAGATAATTCTTCTGTCTGGTATTCATTAAAAAACACCTTGTAATCATTGTAATCATTCGCGTTGGCATTTACTGCAATAAGAAAAGCCACTAGTACAGTTCCAAATAATTTAGTCTTCATAATTGTCTATTTTAAAAGTTGTTTGTAATCATTTTTTTTGCGTTTAGTTTAAACGGCCTTCGATAATAAGAGCTAGAAAAACAGTAAAGGTTAAGTTCATAGACGTTGATTTATCTACATTTAACATAAATGTTAACATAAAAACCGATAGCGTATATTGATAAACAGCTGACAGTCAATAAAATAGCTGTTATTTTGATTGTTTTGCCAAATAATCAAGTAGTTTTATTCTTAACTTTAAAACTTAGCTTAGTTAATTTAACTCGGGGTAAATAATGCTGTTTGTAACAAATTGTTTTGTTCAGATTCAAAAGATATGCTATAAAAGCAGAAAATATCTTGGAGTAAAAAAAACAGCAAGAAGAGCTAATAATGTAATTAAGTTAACTAACTTTACTATTAAAGATTTATTTATTGAATATTCTGGCATTACTTAGCGTTAACTAAACTCGTTTACGAAAAAAATGGTTGGCAAAATAATTATTAACCGTAGCTGTTAGGGCTACCGTATAAAAAAATCAGAAATGAAAATAAAATATAAAAAACGTCTGTTTCTATATTGCCTTAAGATTTTTTTAGCCTTTACTATAATTGTGATCATATTTCAACAGGGATGGGAGAGAATGCATACCAATAGAGTTTTCGAGGAGTTTTTTGGTATCTATGAAAATAGCATTAAACAAAACAGCAAGAGTAATTTTCAGGCTGCAAACTTAAGAATAACCCTTATTGATAATAGAGGCCAGGTTATATTTGATAATAATATTGATGAAAAAATAGAGATGGAGAATCATTTTGAAAGACCGGAGATAATAGAAGCTAATAAGCAAGGAGCAGCTTCAATAATACGTTTCTCCAAATCTTTGAAATCTAATCTTATCTATTATGCTATAAAAACAGACGATGGATATGTTAGAGTTGCATTTCCGTACGATTATAAGAGTAGATTGGTTTTTCGCTCAAATAAAACTCTTTTACTTCTCTCTTTATGCCTGTTTTTAGTGGTGATGTTTTTCTTATGGAAAATAGCCTCTCTATTTGAGAAGGACCTTGAAAAGCTAAAGGCTGACGTTGCCAAACAAGAGCAAGACAAGGCCACTACAAAGTCAGAGATGACAAGTTCTATATCTCAGGAGTTACGTAATCCGGTAAATGCTATAAGAGCATATACCGAAACTCTTTTAGATACGAATCTGACCGATAGTAAACGCCAGCTTTTCGTTGAGCGTGCTCATGATTCTGCAGTCAAGCTATCTGGACTGCTTCAGGATTTAACTCTGTTGACTAAAATTGAAGAGGCGGGTAAACAGTTTAAAAAAGAGCAGGTAAACATATCGGTACTGGTAGAGAAGATAATTGCCGGGTTTGAAGAGTGTATTCTCAAATCTTCTATAAAGGTAAATGTAGATATTCCTAAAGATTTGACTATTGGGGGAAGCCACACTCTTCTCTATTCTATATTTCGTAATCTTATAGAAAATTCTATAAGATATGCAGGGAAAAACATACTGTTAAACATAAATTATCTAGGCCTGGAAAACGGATTCTGCAAATTTGAGGTTTTTGATACCGGACAAGGAGTGAAAGAGGCCGATATACCCCATTTATTCGAAAGATTTTATCGTTCTAGAAATAGTGAAATTGGGCATGAAGATTGTGGGAGCGGTTTAGAACTGGCAATAGTCCGCCATTCTGTATTATATCATGGAGGCTCTATAAAAGCTGAAAATATATTTACCGGAGGACTAAAAATTGTCTTTACAATTTTTCAAAAGAGCTGATCACTTAAAAGAGAATCTCTTTTAAGTGATATTAAAAGCCTCTTTTATTTTATCAACCCAGTCTAATTTTTCCCAAGTGAAAAGTTCCACTTGAACATTTTTGTCCGGCATATAGCGCGATTTGAACACTTTGGTTACAACCTGTGGTTTACGGCCTACATGTCCATACGATGCGGTTTCACTAAATATGGGGTTTCTTAATTTTAAACGATTTTCGATAGCCTTTGGACGCATATCAAAAAGTCTATCAATTTTTTTTGCTATCTCGTTGTCAGATAGGTTTACTTTACTTTTACCGTATGTATTGACATAAATGTTTATTGGTTTAGCTACACCTATAGCGTATGATACCTGAACTAGAATTTCGTCAGAGACTCCCGCAGCTACAAGATTTTTTGCAATGTGTCGTGCGGCGTATGCTGCACTTCTATCCACTTTGCTAGGATCTTTGCCACTGAAAGCGCCTCCTCCATGTGCACCTTTACCGCCATAAGTGTCAACTATGATTTTACGTCCTGTAAGACCGGTGTCGCCGTGAGGTCCACCAATAACGAATTTTCCGGTGGGATTTACAAAATACTTTATCTCTTTATTAAACAGAGCTTTAACTGAAGGAGTGTGGATACGCTCCACCACCCTAGGCATAAGAGTGTTAATAATATCTTTATGTATCTTATCAAGCATCTGCTTATCGGCCTTTAGTCTGGCTTGAAGAGTATCATCTACCGGAGAGATAAAATCATCATGTTGAGTTGATATAACAATAGTGTCAATTCTCTCAGGAATGCCATTGTCGTTATATTCAACTGTAACTTGACTTTTTGAGTCGGGACGGAGATAGGTCATCAGCTTCCCCTCTTTTCTGATTTCTGCAAGAATGTTAAGAATTTTATGAGCTAAAGCTATTGATACCGGCATGAAACTTTCTGTTTCGTTAGTGGCATATCCGAACATCATACCCTGATCGCCGGCTCCTTGATCCATTGGACTTTCTCTCTCAACCCCCCTGTTAATATCGGGGCTCTGTTCATGTATAGAGCTTAGAACACCGCAAGAATCACCATCAAATTTATATTCAGATTTTGTGTAACCAATTTTATTTATAACTCTTCTGGCTACCTCTTGAAGGTCGATGTATGCTTTAGATTTTACCTCGCCTGCCAATATTACCTGTCCGGTGGTAACTAAAACTTCACACGCCACTTTTGAGGTGGAGTCGTAAGCTAATAATTCATCTAAAATAGCATCAGAAATTTGGTCGGCTACTTTGTCAGGGTGTCCTTCGGAGACTGATTCTGAAGTGAAAAAATAGGACATAAATATATTTTTTAATAGTTAATCTCATATATTAAAAACAGTGGGATCAACTATTAAACCTTAGTACAGAACAGTAAAGTATGACTATTTAGCATTTTTTCACTGTGGTTGCAAGTTGTCAGGAACAAAAACAAGGTCCTAAATCTTTCCACACTGTTTCCAATTGTAAAGTTACATCTTTTTTATTTATGCAGATAAGAAAAGATAAAATAAAAAAGATGTTGATTATAATTATAATAAAAAAAACAATTCAGATATAGTTTTTTGTATACGCGGATGTAAATAATTTGGTGCTATCTCTTTAAGAGGCTCAAGTACAAATCTCCTTTTATGCATCAAAGGGTGAGGTATTTTAAGAGATGGAGTATCAATAATGATATTGTCAAATAGTAGAATGTCAATATCAATTATACGGTCTTGGTACTTGTCATTGCAGTTTTCACAATGCCGTCCCATCTCCTGTTCTATTGTTTTTGCCAAAACTAAAAGCTCCATAGGATTAAGGCCGGTATCTATCAGAATAACACAATTAAGAAATGAATTTTTGCTTATAAAACCCCAAGGCTTGGTCTCAATTATAGATGATCTGGAAATCAATAATCCGGCTCTTTGCTCAAGCAGGATTATTGCACTCTCCAAATACTCTTTTTTATTATTAAGATTGGAACCGAGTCCGATATAAGCTTTATGCATTACTCCATAATAAGCATTGCGTCTCCATAAGTTCCAAAACGATAACCCTCTTTTAAGGCTATACTATAAGCATTCATAATAAGATCGTAACCACCATAAGCGCAGACTAGCATTAATTGTGTAGAGTAAGGCAGATGAAAATTGCTTACCAAGCTATCGGGTAAAGTAAAATTGTATGGAGGGAAAATGAATTTGTTTGTCCATCCCTCGTATGGTTTGATTAGTCCGTTTGTGCCAATAACAGTCTCTAGAGCACGGGCTGTAGTAGTTCCTACTGCACAAAGCTTTTTTTTGTCCAGTTTACCTTGGTTCACAATTTTGGCAGCTTGTTCAGATATTATCATCTGCTCGGATTCCATTTTGTGTTTTGTTAAATCTTCCACATCAATGCCTCTGAAGTTGCCTAATCCGCAGTGTAAGGTTATAAAAGCTCTTTCAATACCCTTAATCTCTAACCTTTTCATCAGTTCGCGACTGAAATGCATTCCGGCAGTAGGTGCAGTAACAGCCCCTTCGTATTTGGCAAAGATTGTTTGAAATCTTTCTGAATCTTCAGGTACAACCTTGCGTTTAATAAAATCCGGAAGAGGGGGATCTCCAAGTGAATATAATGCTTTTCTAAAATCTTCGTAAGGTCCGTCATAGAGAAAACGCAAAATGCGCCCTCTGGATGTTGTGTTGTCTATAACCTCGGCAACCATTGAGTTGTCCTCTCCAAAGTAGAGTTTATTTCCTATTCTAATTTTTCTAGCCGGATCAACCTGAACGTCCCATAACAGAGTCTCGCCTTTAAGCTCTCTAAGTAGAAAGACCTCTATGCAGGCCCCTGTTTTCTCTTTGTTTCCATATAATCTGGCGGGAAAAACTTTAGTGTCGTTGAAAATGAACACATCCTTGTCATCAAAGTAGTTAATAATATCTTTAAAGACCACATGTTCTATCTTCTCACTCTTTTTATGCACAACCATAAGGCGTGATTCGTCACGATGTTTTTTTGGGAAAAGTGCTATTTTCTCTTCGGAAAACTTGAATTTAAATTGTGATAATTTCATTTTTATATGTTTTGTCTATTTTTATATTTGTGTTAGATTGCTATCGTTTTTGTAAGATGCAATATGTTTTTTCTCTCTAAGAGAGTTTGATATGGAATCGGAGAAGTTGTTTTTAAAAGACTCAAAAGAGAAACAATCCTCTACATCAATTTCTCCAATTTTTACCCTTCTCAGGTCGGTAAGATGTGCACCGCTTTCAAGTGCTTCCCCTATGTCTCTTGCCAGAGCTCTTATGTAAGTACCTTTACTACAGACAACCCGTATAGTAATATCCGGCATATCATATTTTATAAGCTCTATTTTATCTATAACCAAAGTTTTTGGCTTAAGTTCCACAGTCTTGCCTTTTCTGGCCATTTTATAAGCTCGTTTGCCATCAACTTTACAGGCAGAGAATTGTGGGGGAGTTTGTTGAATTGTACCTATAAATCTGCTCAAAACTTTTTCTACTCTCTCTCTTGTTATGTGTTCTATAGGATAAATAGCGTTAATTGGTTTTTCCAGATCGAACGAAAGCGTAGTAGCTCCAAACCTAAGTGTGGCTATATACTCTTTTGTCATATACAGAAAATCTTCAATTTTTTTTGTAGCCTTACCAGTGCATATAATTAGGACCCCTGTTGCCAAAGGGTCAAGAGTACCTGCATGGCCTACCTTCAATTTCTTAACACCCAGATGACGACAGATTAACCATCTTACTTTGTTTACCATATCGAACGATGTCCATTGATAAGGCTTGTCAAAACACAATATCTCTCCTTGAACAAAATCCATGTTAATAGTTATGATAATAACAGTGTCAGGATACCTGCTACGGCACAATATATGCCGAAATATACCAACTTACCTTTACGCACAACAGATATCATCCATTTGCACGCTATGCATCCCGATAAAAAGGCGGCTATAAATCCGACAGATAAAACTGAGATGGATGTTCCTGTTTTTTGAATACCGGTAGATTGAAAAGCATCTATAATATCAAGCAGAGCCTCGCCCAAAATAGGTGGGATTACCATTAAAAAAGAGAACTTGGCAAGATTCTCTTTTTTGTTTCCAAGTAATAGGCCTGTGGCTATAGTTGTTCCAGATCGAGATAGACCCGGTAATACGGCTATAGCCTGCGATATTCCTATAAGAAAAGCGTGCCATACAGAGATATTCTCTTTCTGACGCGGTTTGACAAAATGGGAAAAAATAAGCAGACTCGCAGTAACTATGAGCATAATTCCTACAATTGTTAATCCGGAACCGAAATATTTTTGAACAGTATCTCTGAAAAAAAACCCAACAACTCCTATAGGAATCATGGAAACAAGAATATTAATAGCATATTTTGAGCCTTCGTTAAGGCCATTTGACGAATTTGCAGACTCTCTTTTAAAAATATCCTTTATAATCCATACTACCTCTTTCCATAAAATTACAATAGTACTGAATACTGTGGCTATGTGTACAAGAATTGAGAATTCAAGATTTGTTTCTGAGTCAAGCCCGAACAAAGAGGCTGCAATTGTAAGGTGGCCGCTACTGCTGATAGGAAGATACTCTGTAAAACCCTGAACCAGCCCCAATATAAGAGATTCAAACCAAGTCATTTTTTCTCCTCTTTTTTCCCTTCTCCCTTAGGCTTATGTAAAATGGCGTATATCATAAGTATGAAGCCGGTAAGGCAGACTACAGGAGCCACTTTTATGCGGCGGACACTGAAAATATCAGGTTCAAAAAAATCTGCATTAGAGGCAGGCCCTGTCATAAGGATAAAACCAGTAATAATAATAATTAATCCTATAGCTATAAGAATGTAATTAGTTTTGTCAAAAGCGAATTTTTCTCTCTCCATAAATTATAGATATTTTGAATTTAGATATAGTAAAGTTCCCCTGATTTCATTCTAAGGAAACGGTTAACCGAACTAAGGGCACAAATCCATGTTATTAGAAGACCAAAAGTGAAAACAACTACAAAAATAGGTAGAAGTTCTTTAAAATAGAGAATATTGTAAATCCCATTTTCATATTTTGCTCCTAGTACAAGACCTCCATACAGCATAGTACAAGCAATAATAGCGGAAATTATACCAACAATTAGGTTCCTTTTTATAAATGGTCTTCGTATAAAAGACCATTTTGCTCCCACTAATTTCATTGAATAGAGCAGAAATCGTTGTGAATAGATAGTAAGTTTTATAGTGTTGTTTATCAATGTAAAAGAGATAATTGAAAGTAGTAGTGCCAGAGCCAGAAGGGCAACTGTAATTTTTTTGATATTGGAGTTTATAACATTAAGAAGTTCCTTTTGATAATTCAATTCAACAATTTGTGGTTTTGTCTCCAAATCTTGCTTTATCCACTCAAGGCTGTCGTTATTAGCATAATTGGCATCAAGTTGTATAATTAACGAGGCGTAGAATGGATTGAATTCAAGAAAATCGGTGGGATTCACACCCATGGCTTGGCTCATCTCGTTGAGCGCATCATCTTTTGAGACATGATAACAATCCTTAACATATACCCTCTTCATTATATCTGTTTTTAAAGTATTCACCTCTCTATCTGATACATTGTCTAATAATATAGCCTCAATAGACATTCTCTCCTTTAATTTTGTAGATACACGGTTTGCGGTTAGTAACAGCAGAGTAATTGCCCCTATAAGAAAGAGCACAAGCGATGTACTTATACAGGCTGTTATAAACAGAAGGTCAATAGTTCTTTTTTGTCTTTTTTCGTTAACCATTTTACGTATTATTTTTCCGAAAAACGTATAGTAAGGAGCTACAATTGTCTCTTTTTTTTATTGATAGAAACCATCCGTATAGTCCTACAAAAAATCCTCTAATAACAGGGAACCAACGGTTTAGATGTTTTTCTGACATCATCGATATGTAAAAGGGGTCAAGAAGCATTGCCTGATGGTGCATAAGAATAAAACCATGTTGATGGCAGAAACGAGTTATTGTATTAGTGTTGAAATGCCATAAATGTCTTGGAACATCGTAAGCAGCCCAACCGGTACCATAATGTTTTGCATCGAACGATTGGCAATTAGGAAGAGCAATGAAGAGCAATCCGTTTGGTTTTAATAATTTGAAAAACTTATCTAATAATTTTGTAGGTGAGTGAATATGTTCGAATACATGCCAAAGTGTAATAACATCGAAAAATTCTGCCTGCAAACTATCAAGTTCTTTTATATCCAGCATTCTATGATGGAAAAACTCAAGTGAAAAAACTCTCTCTTCATGGTGTCTCTCAATAGAAGTGACCCTCCAGCCACGTCTAATCATTTTATTAGAGAAAAATCCAGTTTTAGCACCAAAATTCAAAAGTGTCCCTTGCTTTACACAAGATAATTTTTCTACCAATCCAGCTTTGCGGTTGAGCATTGTTTGCCGGGCGTAGTAATATATATTGTTTAAAAAACCCCTGGAATGGCCACCAAGAGCCAGCTTTTGTTTAACTTTGTCATATCTGTGCAACTCCCCTTCAGTAGGAGCATCTTGAGTGAATATCATACCACAATCGTCACATTTTAACAATGAGTAAGTCTCTCCACTAATAACATAATCTTTGCATTTTACAAAGTTGCTAAAATGTCTTTGTCCGCAGAGCGGACAGGAATTAATTCTGTATCTATCCATTCAAATCAACAAAACCAATAAAAACAATATGGAAGACTAATATCCTCCAAACCTATGCAAATGTAACACTTCGAACAAGGGTTTTGCAAGAGTTTAACAAAAAATAAATAAAAAACAGAGAGGAGAAAGTAGAATTAATCTCTTTAACTAATAATATCTCCTATCAGTGTAGCCGATGTGGCATCTGTAATTAGAGTATTGACAAAATCTCCAATATAGTGATTTTTTTTGTTAAAAACAACAACTCTGTTTTGCTCAGTTCTGCCGTACAGCTGTTTTTTTGATCGTTTAGAGAATCCCTCTATCAGCACTTCATACTCTTTGCCGATACATTTACGGTTATTAGCAAGCGATATTTGGCTCTGAAGTTCTATCATTTCGTTTAATCGGAACAGTTTCACCTTTTCGGGTATATTGTCAGGAAGATGTTTACTGGCAAAGGTTCCGGGGCGTTCCGAATATTTGAAATTAAATGAGGAATCAAATTCGCATTCGCGCATAAGCGACAAAGAGAGTCTATGATCTTCTTCGGTCTCTGAGTGGTATCCGGTAAACATATCGGTTGAGAGTCCGCAATCCGGAATCATGCTCTTTATGGCCTTTACCCGGTTTATATACCATTCACGTGTGTATTTCCTGTTCATAAGTTTAAGAATTCTGTTACTGCCACTTTGTACCGGTAGATGAATGTGTCTACAAATATTGGGAAAATTATTTATCATCTCCAAAGTTTTGTCACTCATATCTTTTGGGTGTGAAGTAGTGAATCTTATCCTCATTTCGGGCAGATATTCGGCTATTATTTTTAATAATAACGGAAAATCAACTGTAAGATTTTCTTTTACGAATCTATATGAATTTACATTTTGTCCGAGCAGAGTAACCTCTTTAAATCCCTTTTTTCTAAGATCATCGGCCTCTTTAAGAATACTCTCCACATTGCGACTTCTCTCTCTACCACGGGTGTAGGGTACAATACAATAATGGCAAAAATTATCACACCCTCTAGTTATTGATATAAACCCGGAAACATTATTACCGTATATTCTCGAGGGGATTATTTTGTTATAGGTTTCAGAAGTAGAAAGCTCAGTGTCAATAGCTTTATGGCCGGATTGAGCAATAGCTATAAGTTCAGGCAGTGAGAGATATGAGTCGGGCCCGGCAACTATATCGGCATGATGGTTTTCTATAAGATCATCTTTTGTTCTTTCCGCCATACAGCCCATAACGCCTATAATAAGATTTTTATTCTTTTTTTTCAAGGCCGATAAAGTATCAAGCCTGTTCCATATTCTTTTTTCGGCGTTCTCTCTGATGGAGCAGGTATTAAGAAAAATAGCATCAGCAGAATCGATAGAATTACAAGTCTCATATCCAGCCAAACGCATTATTGACGCAATAACTTCGCTATCGGCCACATTCATTTGACACCCATAGGTTTCAATGAATAGTTTTTTTATATTTTCTTTAGCTATAGTCACTTGTTTTGATTATCAGTAAAAAAACAGACCACAAAAGTAAGGAAAGAATTAAAAAAGATCATTCTACCAGTATTATAATTAACTAGCTTTTCTCTTATCTTAAGTAAGATTAAACAAAAAAGATTGTAATTTTGCCGATAATTTATGTAACCTAAATAATTATAGTAATCAGAAATAAGAAAGATGGGATTTAGAATAATTTCAGCAGCCGAGGCAGCCGGTTATGTTAAAAACGGTGATATTGTTGGGCTAAGTGGATTTACTCCTGCAGGATCGCCAAAGGCTGTCACGGTTGAAATAGGCAAAATGGCTGCCGAATTACACTCTAAGGGGGAACCTTATCAGATAAGTATTTTTACTGGAGCTTCGACAGGCGACTCTTGCGATGGTATTTTGTCTCGAGAACGTGCTATAAAATATAGAGCTCCATATACTACTAACAGAGATTTTCGTAATGCTGTTAATAAGGGAGAAATAGCATATAACGATATCCATCTTTCGCAAATGTCCAAAGATCTTCGTTATGGATTTTTTGGGAAAATGGATGTGGGTATTATAGAGGCTTTTGATATTACCAATGACGGAAAAATTTATCTGACTGCAGGTGTCGGGATAGCGCCTACTGTGGCAAGAATGGCTGAGAAGCTGATTATTGAGCTGAATGCTGCTCATGCAAAATGTGCTAAAGGCATTCATGATTTGTATGAACCTGCAGATCCTCCATATCGCCGTGAGATACCAATTTATAAGCCTAGCGATCGTATAGGTACAGAATATATTCAGGTAGATCCATCAAAAATTATTGGAGTAGTAGAGGTGAATATTCCTGATGAGGCCCGTGATCTCTCTGATGTTGATGAAATTACCGATAGAATAGGGCGGAATGTGGCTCAGTTTCTTATAGATGATATGCGTAGAGGTATAATACCTAAAACATTTCTTCCACTTCAAAGCGGTGTGGGTAATGTTGCTAATGCTGTGCTTGGTGCTTTGGGCGAGGATGTCAATGTTCCTGCTTTTGAAATGTATACAGAGGTTATTCAGGATTCTGTTATTAATCTTATTCGTGCCGGCCATTGCAAATTTGGAAGCACAAGCTCTCTTAGTGTGAGTAAAGAGACTCTTCAAGAGATATATGATGATATGAATTTTTTCAAGGACAAACTTGTTTTGCGTCCTACTGAGATATCCAATAGTCCCGAGGTGGCCAGTCGTCTGGGGTTGATAGCAATGAATACAGCTCTTGAGGCCGATATTTATGGTAATGTAAACTCTACACATGTATGTGGAGTTAAGATGATGAATGGTATAGGAGGTTCAGCTGATTTTACCCGTAATGCGTATATCTCCATATTTAGTTGTCCCTCTGTAGCCAAAGGTGGGAAAATAAGCGCAATAGTGCCTATGGTGTCTCACGTTGATCATAACGAGCACAGTGTAAGTGTTATTATAACTGAACAGGGAGTTGCTGACCTTAGGGGTAAGTGTCCAAGCGAGCGTGCTAAAATAATAATAGAAAACTGTGTTCATCCTGACTATAAACAACTTCTTTGGGACTATCTTAAGATATCGTCAAAGGGGCAAACTGCTCACAATTTACAAAAAGCTTTTGCTATGCATGTGGCATTTGCCGAGAAGGGCGATATGCACCTTACCGAGTTCTAAAAGACCCGCTTGTATCCTTACACTATAGTAGTATGCTTTGCTGTTTTAATAAAAAAACAGCAAAAATGTGGCCTATATTTTAAAATTTAACAGCCATTTTTTTTACTTTTGTCTCCATATTTCATTGCTAATGAATAAAAAACTTACTTTGATATATGTATTTGTAGTATCGGTATTTGCTATACTGATGTATGGGCTATTAAATGGGCATGTCGAATTTAACGATCAAGTTATGACAGATGGCCCTGTTTTATCAGACATACACAATGGGGTATCAAATCTCTTGAAAGGCAATATTGTATCGCCGTTAATGACCATGTTAATACAGATTATAATTATTCTGATTACCTGCAGAATATTTACTATGTTGTTTCGTCTTATTGGGCAACCGAGTGTGATAGGCGAGATTATTGCCGGCATTGTATTGGGTCCGTCTGTTTTTGGTTTTTTCTTTCCCAATGCGTTTAACATAGTATTTGCTCAGGAGTCATTGGGTAATGTACACATGATAAGTCATATAGGGCTTATTCTTTTTATGTTTGTTATTGGTCTTGAGGTAGACTTCAAAGTGTTGAAAAACAAACTTCAGGAGACTCTGCTAATCAGTCATACGGGAATTATGCTCTCTTTTTTGCTTGGAGTGCTGTTATCTTATAAAATATATGAGGATTATGCGGCACAACAGACCTCTTTTTTGCCATTTGCGCTTTTCATTGGTATCTCTATGAGCATTACAGCTTTTCCGGTGCTGGCCAGAATAATTCAAGAGAGAAATCTTTCAAACTCTCCAATTGGTATTTTGACTATAGCAGCGGCAGCGAATGACGATATGACCGCTTGGTGCTTGTTAGCTGTGGTTATAGCAATAGCCAAAGCAGGTTCTTTTGTAAGCTCTCTATTTACAATAGGACTGGCGGTCTTATACATTCTCTTTATGTTTTTATTAGTACGTCCATATTTTAGAAAAATAGGGCAGATGCATGTTAATACTGAGGTGTTGAGTAAAAGCTTTGTGGGGTTAATTTTTCTTGTACTTATTATTTCCGCTTCTTTGACCGAACTTATTGGAATTCACGCTCTGTTCGGTGCCTTTATAGCTGGAGTAATTATGCCAAGTAATATGAGCTTTCGTCATATATTGGCAAACAAGGTAGAAGATGTTACTCTCTCTTTCTTTCTTCCACTATTTTTTGCCTACACAGGGCTGAAAACCAATCTTTTACTTATAAATAACTGGTCTATGGTTGGACTCTGTTTGTTATTTATATTGGTTGCAATTGTTGGAAAGTTTGGAGGATGTGCCATTGCTGCCAGGTTGGCTGGGGAATCTAGAAGAGATAGCATTACTATTGGAATATTAATGAACACCAAAGGGCTTATGGAATTAGTAGCTCTGAATATCGGTTATGAGATGGGAATTCTTACCCAGCCAATTTTTGCTGTTCTAGTTATTATGGCAGTAGTTACCACTTTTTTAACTACACCCGTACTACAGTTAACCTCACTAATATTTAAGAAGAGATCTTCTGATATTTCTGTCGCAAAACGTAAAAAGTTGATGATTAGTTTTGGATCGTCAAGTAGCGGCCCTAATCTTCTCTATTCTCTTAATTTACTTTTCGGTCCTAAATTACAAAACAAAACAGTTATAGCTAGTCATTTTACTCAGGGAACAGATGTAAGATTTGTTAGTGCAGAACACTATTCACACGACAGTTTTGTGCCTATAGACGAAGAAGCAGATAGGCTGGGAATTCCGTTAGTTAAATATTATAAGCTTACAAATAACATAATAAATGAGATATCCGATTATGCCAATAGCGAAAAAGTGGGTTGTCTTATTATAGGTTCTTCTTACCACTATAATTATACGGATTATATATCTGAAAAAAAAGCGGGAGCAGTATCATCTTTTTTAAAAAGACTCAGTAAAAAGTCTTTGCCCGAGATATTTAAGGATAAGACAGAAGAGATTATTCAGAAAACAAAATGTGATGTTTTTGTGTTGATAAACCGTGAAAAGACACTTTCTGTATCGCATGTTTCAATTATTTTTGAAACAGAAAAAGAGTTAAGGTTGTTTGATTTTGTTCCTGCCATACTACCTTCTGTAAAAACTGTTCATATTTTTGTATCAAGCCAATTAAGTTACGAAAAGTGTGGAAGTAAGATAAACAAAATTCTTCATGATAATCCCGATCAAAACGAAAAAATAGTACTGCATCGATTTAGTCAGTTACAAAAGCTGACATTTTCTTATAAAAATGAACACCTTATAATGACATCATATCAATTAAGTGGAAAACTGTTTAGAGTACACCCATCTCATACAGAGCTTCCTCCTATACTTGGTGCAAACTTTAAAGATCAGGTAGATCCACTCTCCGTCTAAGTATTTAAAACAGTATAGTTTCTGATATTTAGCAATATCATTCTACTTCTCGATCAGGGCAAAATCCATCTGTTTTTTGTCAAGATTACAGTGAGTAACCTCTATTTTTATAGTATCGCCCAGACGGTATCTTTTGTGGGTTTTCTGTCCTATCAGACTGTAATTTTTCTCGTCGAATTCAAAAAAATCACCAACAAGAGTACGAATAGGGATAAGCCCTTCACATTTGTTTTCAATAATCTCGGCATATAGCCCCCATTCAGTAACACCGCTAATAATAGCTTCGTATGGTATTCCCATACGTTCACTCATATATTCTACCTGTTTATATTTTATACTTGAGCGCTCTGCTGCCTCTGCAAGTTGCTCCATATTTGAGCAGTGATCACAAAGATTTTCATACTTTGAGCGCATTACCGAGCGTTTGCCGGAAAGATAGCGGGTAAGTAGACGATGTACAATAAGATCTGGATAACGGCGTATAGGCGATGTAAAATGCGTATAATAATCAAAAGCCAGGCCGTAATGGCCAACATTTGTAGTGCTATACACTGCTTTTTGCATAGATCTCAGAGAGATAGTTTCAACCAAATTTTGTTCTCGTCTGCCTTTTATATCTATTAAAAGTTTATTTAAAGATTTAGCCACTTCAATATTTTTACCTGAAGTTTTAATCTTAAAGCCAAATTTTGAGATAAATTGTGACAAGTTTGCCAATTTTTCGGGCGATGGCTGATCATGAATACGGTATACAAAAACTTTCGGTTGTTTATTCTGCCTTTTTCCTATCTTTTCTGCCACAGTACGATTGGCAAGAAGCATAAACTCCTCAATAAGATTATTAGAATCTTTAGATTCCTGAAAATATACACTCACAGGTTTACTATTCTCATCTATTTCAAATCTGACCTCAACCCGTTCAAAACTAATAGCTCCAGATGCAAATCTTTTTTCGCGTAGTTTTTTAGCAATATTATCAAGAGCCATTATCTCTTTATCCAATTCATCACCGGGAAGTTTTTGCATACCATTGTTCTGTTCCCGTTCAATAATATTCTGAACCTCCTGGTAAGTAAAGCGTCTATCGCTATTTATGATGGTACGGGATATACGTGAATTTTTTACCTGGCCAGCTTCGCTGATAGTGAATATTACCGAATATGTAAGTTTATCCTCGTTTGGGCGCAGAGAGCAGAGTTCGTTACTAAGTTTTTCCGGTAGCATGGGAATTGTGCGGTCAACAAGGTAGATAGAGGTAGCTCTTTTTAAGGCCTCTTTGTCAATTATCCCACCCTCTTCTACATAATAACTTACATCAGCTATATGAATTCCTACCTCCCAAAAGCCTCCCTGTAACGGTTTTATAGATATGGCATCGTCAAAATCTTTAGCATCTTTTGGATCTATAGTTATGGTTGTTACTTTTCTGAAATCTTCTCTTTCGGCAATAGTTTGTGCAGATATAGAAGCAGAAATTTTATTTGCAGCCTTTTCTATATTCTTGGGATAACTATAGGGGAGCCCGTGTTCAGCTAGGATGGCATGCATCTCTGTGTTGTTTTCACCGGCTTGTCCAAGTATGTCTATTATTTTTCCAACAGGATTTCGATTATTGGAGTCAGGCCACTTTACTATCTTAACAACTGCTTTATCGCCGGTCTTTCCATTTTTTAGAAAATTACGGGGAATAAAAATATCGCTTCCATTACGATTTTCAGATAAGAGAAAAGCAAACTGTTTATCAACCTGAAGAGTACCAACAAATTTGTCCTTAGCGCGTTTTATTATTTCAACAACCTCGCCTTCGATAGAACTGCGCATTCTACGGGCAAACAAAGCCAACTTTACCCGGTCTCCGTTCATAGCTCCACCAGAGTTTCTTTCAGCAACAAAAATAGGATCTCCTCCATCGTCGGGAATAAAGTAATTTTTACCACTATTTTTACGTTGGAACAGACCCTCTAAATAGTGCTCTTTTATGGCTAATTTAAATAGGCCCTGAGTCTCAACTAAGACTCCGTCGTCAACCAATTCTTGTATAATTTCTAAACATAAATTACGGGCAGGTTTAGTGTTTAATTTTAAGAGACTGAATACTCTTTTTATGTTTACAGGGTTTTGTTGATTTTCTTTGAAAAAACTCACTAAAGACTCTGTCAATAGCTTTTTTGACAGGCGGGAGTTATTTTTATACGATTTGCTCATAGCTAACCTAATTATAAATTCACTTTTAGCAAAGAAAGGGAAAAAAAGAGAGTATTTCTTACTTGTTGGGATAAAAAAAGCCAATAAGAAAAAAAACTTCTATTTTTGTGATAGATGAAAATTTTAATTACCGGATCTAACGGTTTTATAGGTAGCCATCTTGTTGAGAAAGGGATTAGAGATGGCCATAAGGTATGGGCGGCTATTCGCAAGGGGAGCAACATTAACTATATTTCAGATGGAGTAGAGGGTTGTTTAGAACTTGATTATTCCGATTACGAAGTGTTATGTTGTCAGTTAAAATCATTTTGTGATAAGTGGGGAAAGTGGAATGTAGTAGTGCATGCAGCAGGAGCAACAAAATGCCCTAAAAATGAGATGTTTTATTCAAGTAATACAGAGGTAACAAAGAATCTGGTAAACGCTTTTATAGAGCTTGATATAGTTCCTAATCAATTTATTTTTATCAGTTCACTGGGAGTTTTTGGTTCAATCAGGGATAAGCTCCCATATAAGAGAATAAAGGATTCAGACACTCCTAATCCAAATACGCATTATGGAAAAAGTAAATTGCTAGCCGAAGAATATTTAAAATCTATCCCCCATTTTCCCTATGTAATTTTTAGACCAACAGCTGTTTATGGGCCAAGAGAGAGAGATTTTCTAATGCTTATAAAGAGTGTTAAAAATCATTTGCTTGTTTCCGCCGGATTAGGTTCTCAGAGACTTACTTTTGTGTTTGTACAAGATGTTGTCAAAGCGCTATTTTTGGCAATAGATAATAGGATTATAAGAAGAGAGTATTTTATTACAGATGGCAGTGTTTACGATAATATCGATTTTTCTTTAGCGGTAAGTAGTGAGTTAGGAAACCGATGGACAATTAAAATTCGTTTTCCTCTTTTTGTTGTGCGTCTGTTATCGTGGTTTATGGGAGGTATAGCATCACTCATAGGTAGAAATCAGGTACTAAATAGTGATAAATATAGAATACTGAGTCAGCGTAATTGGCAGTGCGATATCGATCCCTTAATTAGGGATTTGGATTATATAGCCGATTATCCTCTGGATAGAGGCGTAGCTGAGACGATTAGTTGGTACAAAAAACAGAGATGGATAAAATAAACCATAGAATATGTTGTACCGTTATGTAGAGAGGCATAGATATCTCTTTTGCTCTTATTTTTGAGTAATTTCACCTAGATATGATCGGGTGATAACGTTTTTTTTAATACTTTTGTGTGAATATGCACCAAAAAATGATAGTTAGAAGCAAGGCTCCTTTACGTTTGGGTTTCGCCGGAGGCGGAAGTGATGTGTCGCCATATAGTGAGTTATATGGTGGATTGGTGCTGAATGCAACAATTAATTTGTTTTCCTATTGCACTATAGAGCAGACAGAGACCGATAAACTGGAACTTTATGCCTCCGATTTAGGAGTTAGAGCCACATATTGTTTAGATTCCTCTTTTCCCATAGATGGAATTCTTGATATCCACAAAGGGGTATATAACAGAGTTTTATCCGATTTTGGAGTAGCCCCCAGAGCGTGTAAAATAACAACTTATTCTGATGCGCCCGCCGGAAGTGGACTTGGCTCCTCTTCTACAATGGTTGTATGTGTACTCAAAGCATTTGTTGAGTGGTATAACCTGCCTATGGGCGATTATGAAATTGCCCTAATGGCTTATCAGATAGAGCGTATAGATTTGGGATTGAGCGGAGGAAAGCAAGATCAATATGCTGCTTCATTTGGAGGATTCAACTATATAGAGTTTCAACAGAATGGTGCAGTAGTAGTAAATCCCCTACGTGTTAAGCGTTGGATTGTTGATGAACTTGAGTCTTCAATAGTACTCTATTATACCGGCGCTTCCCGTTCATCCGCTGCAATAATTGAAGAGCAGAAAAAACAGACAAGTTCAGGTGATAAAACCGCTATAGAGGCAATGCACAACATAAAAAACAGTGCAATAGATATGAAACGTGCGCTTCTTGAGGGTAATATTCCACTATTTGCCAATATTCTTGGAAAGGCATGGGAGGACAAGAAAAAAATGGCTACCGCCATTAGTAATGATATGATTCAAAAAGTTTTTGATGTGGCTTTTAAGGCTGGGGCTACAGCCGGGAAAGTGAGTGGAGCAGGCGGTGGGGGTTTTATTATTTTTATGATGGAACCCACAAAACGTAGAGATGTAATTAATGCCTTAAAGGAGCTTCCTGGCCAGGTGGTGGGATTTCAGTTCTGTGACGATGGAACTCATGGTTGGAAAATTTATGGAAATAATAATCGTATATGATAAATATTAAAGAGGAGATATCTCAATCTATAGCGACTAAACAGCTAATATTAAATGATCTTGATCTGTTAGAAAAAATAGCTCTTGCCGCAGATTTTATTATTAAATCATTCAGAGAGGGTCATATTACGCTGCTTGCCGGTAATGGAGGATCTGCTGCTGACGCCCAACACATTGCCGGTGAGTTGGTAAACAAATTTTATTTTGACAGACCCGGTATTCCAGCATTATCATTGAGTACAGATACCTCTGTAATAACAGCAATCGGGAATGATTATGGATTTAATCATCTCTTTTCAAGACAGATACAAGCTCAAGGATCTAGGGGAGATGTTTTTATAGGAATCTCTACTTCGGGGAATTCGCAAAATATTATAGAGGCTTTGAAAGTTTGTACAGAGAAGGGTATAAAATCCATAGGTCTTACCGGTAAAAAAACCGGAAAAATGGAGGAATTTTGCGATATATGCATAAAAGTACCCTCTGATTGCACACCCCGAATTCAGGAATCACACATTCTTATTGGACACATAATCTGCGCTATAGTAGAACAGAGCCTATTTGGCGAAAAACAGTAATCATAAATGTTTGATGTAATAATATTGGCAGGCGGATTAGGAACCAGATTGCGTTCTGTAATTGGCCATACTCCCAAGAGTATGGCTATGGTTTGTGGAAAACCTTTCTTGCATTATATTCTTACAAACCTTTCGTTATATAAGATTAACCGAGTAATCTTGTCTTTAGGCTATAAAAGTGATGTTATAATTGAATGGATAAAAAACGAGAGAGAAAGATATCCGTTTAATATAGAGTGGGTTATAGAGAGTGAGCCTTTAGGTACAGGTGGAGCTATTAAGAAGTCTCTTGAAAACGCAAAAACCAGCACCGTGTGCGTACTTAACGGAGATACTTTTTTTAGTGTTGATTTGGCACGTCTACATATTCAGCATAAAATTTCTTCCGCCAAGATTTCTCTGGCAATGAAGCCAATGGTAAATTTTGATAGATATGGTACCGTTCAAACAGATACTAATAATGTAGTAACATCATTCACAGAAAAGGGTTTTTGTGAAAAAGGGAACATTAACGGTGGAGTATATTTTATTCAGCGTAATTTACCTTTAATATCCTCTATGCCCGAGAAATTTTCTTTTGAAAAGGATTTGTTTGAAAAGAGCCTACAAGATAGATTTTTGTACGGATTTTCTCATGATCGTTATTTTATTGATATTGGTGTTCCGGAAGATTATGAGCGGGCAGAGCGGGAATTTTTAAATTATTTCAGATGATATTGATTCCGGAGAATATTATAAATAATTGCGACACACTGTTTCTGGATAGAGATGGAGTTATAAATGAATGGTTGCCAGGAGACTATGTTAAAACATGGAATGAATTTCGCTTTATTCCAGAATTTTTGAATTCCATAAAAGAGTGGAGTTTCCATTTTAAAAGAATTTTTGTAGTTACCAATCAAAGAGGTGTTGGAAAGGGATTAATGAGCTATGAAGAGATGGACAATATTCATCAGAAGATGCTAAGCAAAATTTATGAAAGAGGTGGAAGAGTAGACAAAATTTATACATGTGTGTCTGTAGATGAAAGTGATCCAATGCGTAAACCTAATCCGGGGATGGCGTATTTAGCTATGAAGGATTTTCCCGAAGTGAGAATGTCAAAATCTCTAATGATCGGAGATCAAGAATCGGATTTGATTTTTGCAAGAAATGCGGGAATGAGTTTTTTCCTTTTCGGTTAAAAGATCTATTTTCCTGCTATACCCCTTACCGCTCTAGTCATGTTAGACCATGAGTATTTTGCTTTCTCCTCTAACAATCCTTTTAAGAAATAGTCCTTTTTCTTTTCTATAAAAAAAGAAGAAAGGGCTTTAGCAACCTCTTTCTCGTTGGGTTCTACAACATATCCGGCCTTTCCGTCCGGTACTATTTCTGCGAGTCCTCCAACATTTGTAACAAGCATAGGTTTTTCAAAATGATAAGCTATCTGTGTTACTCCGCTCTGTGTAGCCGATTTATAGGGCTGAACAATAATATCTGCCGAGCAGAAATAATATTTCACTTCGCTGTCAGGTACAAAATCGCACATCCATATAATTTGACCCTCAAGACCCAATCTCTTTTCAAGATCAAAATAACTGTCAGAGTCTCCATAAAATTCTCCAGCAACAATAAGAGAGACATTTAGGTTGCGAAATATTGGTTCTGCAAACGCTTTTAATAGTATATCTAAACCTTTGTAGTTACGAATAAGTCCAAAAAACAGCATATATCTTCTGTTTGGATCCAATTTTAGATAATTTAGAGACTCCTCTCTAGTGGCTTTGCTCCCAAAATTGTCATAGAGTGGATGTGGGCAGAATAGCCTTGGTTTAAGCGAATTAAATTGTTTCAAATCACTCATAACTGAGTGTGACATAACTACAAAACCATTAACAGAGCGGGTAAAATATTTGGCAAGCATTCTATCTCCTACTCTTTTTTCATGTGGAATTATGTTGTCAAGAATTGAGATAGCTTTTGTTTTTTTATTTTTAACAGCTATACGAGCTACACTCCCAAGGCAGGGAGCCATAAAGGGTAGCCAGAACTTGATAACAAGAATATCAGGAGCTATTTTTTTAATTTTTCTTCCTACAATAATCCAATTAAAAGGATTTATTGAATTAAGTAATCGTTTAATTTTTAATCCTTCCGGAGGCGGTTCAGTTGAATATTGAGTTTTTCCGGGAAACAGAAAAGAGGGATACTGTAACGAAAAGGTTATAATATCAACCTCGTGCCCCTCATTAATAAACTCTTTTGCCAGTCTCTCATTGTAAACTGTTAATCCTCCACGATAGGGGTATGAAGTTCCAAGTATGACAATTCTCATTATAGGTAGATAATGGGTTGGTTGGTTACAAAAGTAGTAAAATAGGCCCTTTATTAAAGACAAATTCGTTGAAATATTGTATTTTCGCAATAATATAGTCAAAGAGAGAATTATGGATAATAACACAAAGAAGAGAGAATATCTGCCCTATTTAATTGCTATCTTGTTGTTTGTAGTGATTTCAACGATTTACTGTTTACCGGTACTTGAGGGAAAGGTGATTCAAGCCGGCGACGATATTAATGGCTGGGCAGCGGTGCAAGAGCCGTTACAATATCGTAATAATACAGGAAATATCTCTTGGTGGACGGGATCAATGTTTTCGGGAATGCCTAACTATCAGATAGGCGGAGGTCGTTATCTCTCTACAACTCTTATGAAACCTTTATGGAAACTGACTCATCCGAGTGCGGAAAAATTACCACTTGTATTTGTTATGTTTTTTATCTGTTTTTATATCTTGCTAAGATCATTCAAAGTTGATCGTTGGTTAAGCATAGCGGGGGCATTGGCTATTGGATTCTCCTCCTATTTTTTTATTATCGAGGCTGCCGGCCATAATAGTAAAGCGTGGTCAATAGCATTGATGTCGGTAGTGGTAGCGGGATTTTTTTTAATATTTAACAAACGATATGGATGGGGCGTAGCACTCACCATGCTCTTTACGGCGTTTGGTTTTTCTCCGCATCCTCAAATGGCTTATTATATATTTCTGCTTATAGGAGTATTGTTCTTTGCGGAGTTATTTAAACATATAAAGGAAAAAAGATATAAAGATTTGGTGTTAGCCACTACACTATTTGTTTTGTCAGTTATTGTTGGACTTGGTACGGGAAGTGCAAATATCTTTGCTAATAAGGAGTATGCTTCAGAGACAATGCGGGGTGGACATTCAGAGCTGATACAAAACAAAGATTTGAAAAATAGAACAAAGGGATTAGATCTTGATTACGCTACAGCATGGAGCTATGGTATAGATGAGACTTTTACCCTGCTTATTCCCGGTTTTATGGGCTCTGCTTCAACATACGATGTGGGTAAAGAGTCAAAATTGTACAAAACGCTTGTTAGCAATGGAGTCTCTAAATCGGAGGCAGCCAATTTTAGTAAAAATGTTCCAATGTATTGGGGAGAACAACCATTTACTGTTGGTTCGGTTTATATTGGTGCCATTGTCTGTTTCCTTTTTGTTCTGGGGCTTTTTATTGTAAAAGGTCCCTATAAGTGGGCGTTGTTGATAGCTACACTATTTTCAATAAGCCTCTCTTGGGGTAAAAATTTAATGTGGCTTACAAATCTGTTTTTTGAATATTTTCCGCTTTACAATAAATTTAGAGCGGTCTCTTCAATTTTAATAATTGCAGAGATTACAATGCCTCTTCTGGGCTTTTTGGCTATAAAAAATATAATGGATGGGCATCTCTCAAAACAGTATATAAATAAGAAAATAGTGTTGTCTGCTGGTATAACGGCAGGAGTATGTCTACTGTTATCTATTTTTGGGGGAGCTATTTTTAATTTTAACTCATCATACGATACACAGTGGTCTTCGCAGATTCCGGAATGGCTTTACAGTGCTATAAAAGCAGAAAGGGCAACTATGTTAAGAACCGACTCTTTTAGATCTTTTATCTTTATTGTTATTTCAGCAGGTGTATTGTGGTTGTATACCAACAAAAAAATGGGATTATACTGGATGGTATCTCTATTTACAATCCTTATTATAGCTGATATGTGGCCAATAAACAGACGTTTTCTAAATGATAACAACTTTGTATCTCCTAAGCAGAACAAGGGAGTTTATGCTATACAACCTTACGAGGAGGCATTGCTTAGAGATCCTGATCCCCATTTCAGAGTTCTTAATCTGACCACCAATACCTTCAACGAGGCTAGGACATCATATCGATTAAAGTCTATAGGAGGGTATAGTGCAGCAAAGCTGCGTCGTTATCAGGATATTATTGAGCAGCATATTTCAAAATTAAATATTGATGTGATAAGCATGCTTAACGGAAAATATTTCATTGTAAAAAATGAGGATGGAAATATTGTTCCGCAATTTAATCCTAACGCTTTGGGAAATGCTTGGCGAGTTGATTCTATCTTAGTAGTATCTACTCCCGATCAAGAGTGTGCAGCTTTGGGCGTTATAGATTTGAGTAGAGTGGCTGTTTTAGATGAAGAATTTTATAGTTTTGTAAGCGAGTTTCAAAGTGGTAGCGATCAGAGTGCAAAAATTGATCTTACAAGTTATGCACCCGATGTTCTGACATACAATTTTGAGGCAGAAAAAGATGCACTTATAGTCTTTTCTGAGATATACTATCCTTACGGCTGGAAGGCCTATATTGATGGTGAAAAAGTTGATGTTTTCAGGGTGAATTATCTGTTAAGAGCATTGAATATTCCGGCTGGAACACATGATATACGCTTTGAATTTCGTCCCGACAGTGTAAAGAAAGGGAATATTTTATCAGCCATATTTATCTTCATTATGTATGCGGTAGTACTTGTTTTAATAGGGAGGGGTATCTATAGCAGGCTGAAAAAATGATTTAAAATATATTACTTGCTCTTTTACGTTTCCAGCGTCGGTACCATTTAGCCCATTTATTTGGCCAATTCTTTAATCTGATAATCATTTTATTAATCTGACGTACAGTCAATTCTGCCATAAATTTACGTCTATCCGATGGAGTGATTATTGGCTTGACAACTCCGGTGGTGTTGTAGGCCTGATCTATTAGAGAGTTGATTCTAAGGGTATGAAATTTTTGAATCCTATATTTTCGTGCAAACCATGAGTGAAGGCAGAATGGGTTTTTGTTAATATCGCAAAGAACAGTAGACCATTTGTCTCTATGCCGAAAAGCCGGCAGATAGAGAACTTTACTGTTTAAAGCTAGAAAAAAGAAAAATGGATAATATGGTTCCATATCTATAGAATCAAAATTACCATTAAGCTTACCCAATTGCTTTACATTCCGGTCTGCAAGAAAATTGTTACGCATACTCTCTTTAACTTTCTCGTAGTTGAATTTTTTAATCTCCTTTATATCACTATATAGTGTTCTTATTACCTCTAAGTTCAGAATGTTAAAAAAAGGGTTGGTAACAATAGGATTACTGTTTCTTGGACATGCCGGTCCGCAATCAGGACATCCAGCATTAGAGTAGTTGTTTTCTACAATATAGCCGGCAAGGTCAAGAACAATATCAATATCTGTAATAAAAGCATCTTCGTCAATATTTATGGCAATATCGCATTCTCTATCTGCTACTATTTTGTAGAAATAAGCATCAGCCGCTTGGTCAGTTAATCTAACAGATTTAATCCCCCTATTGTTGTAGAGAGAGGATGAATATTTATAAAGTTCAGGTGAAAAGGAACGGGTAAAAAACTTCACGCATTTTCCTTCCAGAAATATTTTTTTTCCAATTATTTCCATTAAAACCGAATTTTAAAAATTTTTACTAAGCAAGGTAATATAAATATAGCTAATCGGGGAGATAGTCCTATGAGTAGGGTTAAGAGCTTTAATTGAGGCTTTTTTTTAAGATATTCACAATCAGAATAATCGGGTATCGTATTTTGAAGCTCATTAAACATCAGTTTTACTATTTTCCTATTTGCTTTGTCGGCATTTGTTATGTAGTCGAGCTCTGATATTAGAAAAGCTTTTTTTATATAGATAAAATCTAGCTCCGGTTTATAGATATCATATAATCCGCGAGTTTTAGAAAAACTGATAAGCTTGCCGAAAGAGGTGAGTTTTCGTAAATATCTCTTTTCGTCATAGCGCATAGTCAAAGAGAGAGAGTGGCGGTGATAAAAATAGAGCGGTCTGTTTACTTGAGATATTTTTTCGCAATAGAGCAATGCACATGCTAAAAAAAAACTGTCCTCGGAGCTGAACTCATCAGAGAATCTTATACCGTTTTTAAGAATTAGTTCTCTACTATATATAAAAGTTGTAAAGTAAGAGACATAGTTTGAAAGAAATTTTTTTTTCTTTTCTTTGGTGAATTCGCTCTCATCAATAATAGGATTGCGTCCATACCCCGATTCTTTACCTTCGGGATTAATAAAAACCATCTCACAGCAGCTCATATCACTTTTGTTCAATTTGGCTGATTCCAAAAGCAGGCTGCAAAACTCCCTATGGATAGTATCATCACTATCAACAAAAGCTAAATAATCTCCTTGAGCAGCTTCAATACCAATATTTCTTGCAACTCCGGGTCCGGAATTACATGCAGTTTTTAGAAATTTAAAAGATATTGGCCCTTTGTATTTATTTACTATTTCTCGGGCTTTTTCAATACTATTATCTGCACCGTGATCGTCAACAATAATAATCTCTAAATCCGTCATAGTTTGCGCCATGATAGATTTAAGATATCGGGTAATATATTTTTCAGAATTGAAAACAGGTGTAATAATTGAAATCATAATGACTGGACAATATTTAAAAGTTCTTTCATTCTAATATTGAAAGTGTGTTCTTTTAAAACAATAGAGTAGGCGGCATTTGCACTATCTCTACACCCTTTTTTTAGAGCCTCTTCAATAAGAGTAATCATCTCTTGTTCGTTACAGTACAAACCAACCTCCCCTTTAGAGAATAGGGAATCTATGTATGGATTTGAATCGCAAATTTGATAAGCTCCTGATCCGGCTATTTCAAAAACTTTTGGGTTAGCTCCATTTTTCTGTTGTTCTAAGTGAATATTCAAGACCACTTTGCTACGGTTATAAAGAGTGTTCACCGTTACACTATCCAGATTCCTGTTTTTGAACACACTTCTGTTTTTTCTAAAAATAGACTTTAGAGGTCTCTTTACAAAAGGCCTATATTTTCCAAAGAATAATACTTTTTGCTTCACAAAGTGCTGTGTTACAGCCTTTAAAAAACGCTCTCTTTTTTCAGATAAATATATTGTCCCTACAAATAGAATGTCAATATCCTTTTTAATGTTACTAATTGGATAGTAAAGAGACGTATCGCATGCCTGAGGCAAAAAATAGGCGGTTTTTCCAAGCTCTTTGTACCAATTTACATCTTCCATATCGTAACAAAAAAAGGCATCTACATAATCGATAAGTTTTTGACTTACAGTAATTTTTTTTACGCTGTCGAACATCCATATAGCCACTTTGCTTTTGTTTCTGAAATAACAGAGGGTTTTTGGTAGTAACATATCTCCATTTAATCCAAGCACCATGTCAGGATTGATTTTATTGAACTGCTCTTTTATATAATCCTGATACCTCTCTCTATTCTTTTTTTTAAGTTTTTCTTTGTTAGGGGTAAGTTTATGGCGTAGTTTTAACCATCCTCTGAATGGATGAATAGGATTGTCATATAATTCCAGATAACTTTCCCAGCCAAGAGATTTAAAGCCATTCCCACATGCCGAGGCAAAATTGAAATAGTTAGGTCCAATAATGAGAATTTTAGGCATATTCATAGATTAAAGTAATTTTTTGAGTCTATAAATAGAGTTATTCACACCACTCTTAATGCGTAAACGCTCAGAGTTGTTCATTCCAATAAGCCAGACTGCAATTAATAGACTGATAGTGCTCACCAAAATAACAACAAATAATCGTAAAATACCGCTTTGCATAAAATAATGAGCTATTAAAGGAGCAATTATTGAGATAATGGTTACAAGAGTTATCACTAACAGAACCTCTAATAGATATTTTTTTATTGAAAGGCTGAAAGCCCTATGAGCAAATATTATTCTGCCTATTTGAGCAATAAACGAGATTAATATGGAGACATAAAAAACCACCTCTATAGGAAGCGAGGTTATACGTAGAAGCAATAGGGAGATAGGAATTATCATAAGCAACATGCCCCCTACAAAAATTTGATAATATTTTATTTTTCCGGTAGCTTGCATACC
This sequence comes from Bacteroidaceae bacterium, assembly GCA_035647375.1. Taxonomy (GTDB): domain Bacteria; phylum Bacteroidota; class Bacteroidia; order Bacteroidales; family Bacteroidaceae; genus Colenecus. Next base: position 35,069 of record DASRNO010000011.1, on the reverse strand, counting down.
TGATGCTATCGGGTGAGCCAAAAGGTCTATCATTGTATTAATAATTATCAGTCGGGTAAAGATAATTGTTTTGTCGGGCACTTCAAGTTTAAGCCATAAATCCATTATTAACGGGGTCTCTATTAGTAGAGGAAGCGAAATAAAAAGAGCTAAAAAGAAAGAAAATTTACTACTTTGATTAATCAGTTTAAGCGTGCTATAACTCTCACCTTTAGAGTAAGATTTTATAATTTGAGGCCTTACTGCGGTAAAAAAATTGTCTATAAGTTGAGACAGGGCGCTGAATATTTTAAAGGCATAGTAATAGGCAGAGTTAAGAATTGTTCCTCCAAAATTGTTTATTACAATATTTAAACCTTGGCTTTTGCATATACCGGCAAAAGAGCCAAATAAATTCCAACCCGTATATGAGGCCATCTCTCTAAAAAGAGCATAATTCCAATAAAATTTGTAAGAACATTCCGAGTAGAATTTTTTACAATATGCTCTTATTCCTAATGTTATTATTAGTGGCGATAGAGCCATCAATGCTCCGTACAAAATTAGTCGGTCGGAGTTGCTCTTTAGTATTAAGAAGGCTATTGCAAGATTTATTGATACCTCTACTATGCTAAAATAAGCAAAGACCTTCATTTTTTCCCTGGCAATAATCACAGCCCGGTACGGGGTGGCAAGAATAGTTATGAAAAAAGATAATATTGCAAAATGGAAGACCCATTTGGCTGCCTCCATTCTTCCGGGTGTAATATCGGCGTATCTAATAAGCCACCAATAACCTACACCTTCTCCAATAATGGCTAAAATAAAAGCCATTCCGAAAATTACCGTAGTTATAAGACTAAAAGTGTTTCTGAGATTCTCCTCTCCTCCTTTACCTATTTCGTGTGCAAAATACCTTTGACTAGCACTGGCCATAGCGTTGCTAAGAAAAGAGAACATAGCCACTATACTGCCTATAACACCAAAAACTCCAAGATCGTCGTTTCCCAGTGCTCTTTGAACAATACGAGCCGTATACATTCCAACAATCAACACTAAGAGCATTCGCCCGTAGAGTAGAAGAGTATTTATAGCAATGCGTCTTTGGTTAACCTCGGACATTTTTGGAGTATGTTATGTCACTTTACTTCGCTTCCCGGTTTTACGGGTTTTTCTACTGTGATTAGAGAGAGAGTATTATCAGCATTAAGGGCACTGAGTATCATGCCTCGGCTCTCTATTCCACGAATTTTTTTTGAGGATAGATTAGCAATAAAACAGACCTGCTTGCCAATAAGATGCTCCGGAGAATAGTATTCGGCTATTCCGGAGAGAATAGTACGGTTATTTAATCCATCATCTATTGTAAATTGTAGCAATTTATCCGTTTTGGGAACTTTTTGGCACTCTAAAACTGTACCTATACGTATATCCAGTTTTTCAAAATCTGCAAAATCAATATTTGAGCGTATAGGAGCAGTTTTAATCTCATTTTCCTCTTTACAACTGTTAGACTCTTTGTTAGAGAGTAGTTTTTTAATCTGAAACTCAATAGATTCATCCTCTATTTTATCGAAAAGCAGTTCAGGCTTGTTAAGTTTATGTCCAACCGGAAGCAGATTGGTGCTACCTAACATCTCCCAATCATACGATTTAAGAAGTATTATTTTTTTCAACTTTTCGCTACTGAAAGGCAGAAAAGGTTCAAAGGCAACAGCTAGATTTGCTACTATCTGAAGAGATATATTGAGTATTGTCCCAACCCTATCCATATCCGTTTTGGCTAACTTCCAAGGCTCAGTGTCGGCAAGATATTTATTTCCTATTCTGGCAAGATTTAAAACCTCTTTTTGAGCCTCCCTAAATTTAAAATCATCCAAAAAACGCTCTATTTTATATTTAATATCTGCAAAATCATTTAAAGTTGAATTATCATACTCTGTAAGCTCGCCTTTAGCGGGGACAGTTCCATTAAAATATTTTTGCGTAAGTACAAGAGCCCGATTTACAAAATTTCCGTAAATAGCTACAAGTTCGTTGTTGTTTCTAGCTTGAAAATCTCTCCATGTAAAATTGTTATCTTTTGTTTCAGGAGCGTTGGCGGTAAGTACATATCTTAAAACATCTTGTTTACCGGGAAAATCTTCAAGATATTCATGTACCCATACAGCCCAGTTGCGCGATGTTGAAATTTTATCGTCTTCGAGATTAAGAAATTCATTTCCGGGAACATTGTCCGGCAGAATAAAATTTCCATGAGCCTTTAACATAGCCGGAAAGACAATACAGTGAAATACAATATTGTCTTTTCCTATGAAGTGCACTAATCTGGTATCTTTATCTTTCCACCAAGTTTCCCAATCCCCCTTCTCTGGACGGGTGTCGCATAACTCTTTAGTGTTGCTTATGTAACCAATAGGAGCATCGAACCAAACATAAAGAACTTTTCCCTCTGTTCCCTCTATAGGTAAAGGTATTCCCCAATCAAGGTCGCGGCTTACAGCACGCGGATGCAGCCCTGTGTCAAGCCAGCTTTTGCATTGTCCATAAACATTAGGTCTCCACTCCTTGTGGTCTTCAAGGATCCATTTTTTAAGCCAATCCTCATATTCGTCAAGTGGAAGATACCAGTGGGTAGTCTTTTTCATTATAGGTTTACAGCCGCTTATAGTGCTTTTAGGGTTAATTAGCTCTGTGGGCGAAAGTGAAGTACCACATTTCTCACACTGATCTCCATAAGCATTTTCGCAATGACATTGAGGACATTCGCCCATTATGTAGCGGTCGGCAAGAAACATCTTAGCCTCTTCATCATAACACTGTTCATTTGTTTTTTGAATAAACTTTCCATTATCGTAAAGTTGCCTAAAGAAATCAGAAGCCAATTTATGATGAGTTTCAGAGCTAGTTCTTCCGTAAAAATCATAAGAGATGCCCATCTGCTTGAAGGTCTCTTTCATCTGATAATGATATCTGTCTATTATTTTTTTTGGAGTGTCTCCCTCTTTTTTTGCCCTTAAGGTAATAGGCACACCATGTTCGTCAGATCCGCCAATAAAGAGTACGTTCTCTTTTTTAAGGCGTAAATAACGAACAAAAATATCGGCGGGAATATATGCTCCCGCCAGATGCCCTATATGTAAAGGGCCATTGGCATAAGGCAAAGCCGATGTTACCAATGTTCTCTTAAACTTCTTCATAGATAGTTTTTATTGAGGAGCAAAGATACATTTTTGAATTCAGATAACAAATATTACGAACCCCAGTTTCCGCGGTCTAAATTCCTGTATCCGATAGCCTCGGCTATATGTGATGAGCGAACCGTATTGTCTCCCTCTAAGTCAGCTATAGTCCTTGCCACTTTTAAAATTCTATTGTATGCTCTGGCCGAGAGATTGAGCCGTTCAATTGCTCTTTTTAAAAGAGTATTTCCACTTACATCGGGGTTAGCGAATTGAGCTGAAAGTTTCGGAGTCATTTGAGCATTACAATATATTCTTTTTTCACCGCTAAATCTCTCACTCTGTATTTCTCTTGCTCTAATGACCCTTTGACGGATTATTTTGCTCGATTCTCTGGCTGTTGATTCTGTCATTTTCTCAAAAGGAACAGGAACAATTTCGCACTGTATGTCTATTCTATCCATCAGTGGACCGGATAGCTTGTTCATATATCGTTGTATAGCTCCTTCATTGCAAACACACTGCTTTTTTGGATGATTATAATAGCCGCAAGGACAGGGATTCATTGATGCAATCAACATAAAAGAGGCAGGATATTCAACACTATATCTAGCTCTTGATATTCTTATTATTCTATCTTCAAGAGGCTGCCTGAGTACCTCCAGAACAGTATGGCTAAATTCAGCTATTTCGTCAAGAAAAAGCACACCGTTGTGAGCCAGACTAATTTCGCCCGGTTGCGCTTTTGCACCACCGCCTACCAAAGCCACGCTTGATATGGTATGGTGTGGGTTACGAAATGGTCTGGAAGTTATTAGAGATGTGTTTTTACCTGTTTTACCGGCAACTGAGTGAATAATTGTGGTTTCGAGACTTTCTGCAAGAGTTAATGGTGGTAGTATGGAGGGGAGCCGCTGAGCCATCATAGATTTACCACTACCGGGAGGCCCAATCATGATAATATTGTGCCCGCCGGCAGCTGATACCTCTAAGGCTCTTTTTACAGCCTCTTGACCTTTAACTTCGGCATAATCAAAATCGAATTTCTGTTGATTTTTAAAAAGTTCATCTTTATTATTTGTAATAATTTTTATCCGACCAGTACCGTTTAAGAAGTTTATAACCTCTTTTAAACCATTTGCGCCGAACACATCTATTCCCTCCACAACAGCAGCTTCAAGAGCATTCTGTTTTGGTAGTATTATTCCTTTGAAACCCTCTTTTTTTGCCTTCATAGCAATCGGTAGAGCTCCGTTAATAGGTTGTAAACTTCCGTCCAGACTTAATTCGCCCATAATAAGCAGATTAGCCAATAGGTCTGATTTTATAATTTCGCTCGAGGCAAGTATACCTACAGCAAGTGGAAGATCATATGCGGCGCCCTCTTTCCTTATGTCCGCAGGAGCCATATTTACAATTATCTGACGCGATGGAAATTTGTATCCGTTAACTTGCAGAGCTGAGATAATTCGTTCATGACTCTCTCTAATAGCATTGTCGGGCAGGCCTACAAGAAAAAATTTAATACCTCTTGAGGAGTTAACTTCGATTGTTACAATATTTGCGTCGATACCTTGAACAGCGGCACCGAATACTTTTACTAACATGGTATATATATTTTAAGAATTTGTGTTATTTGGTGTTTTTTTTCAAGAGTATAGAGTTCAATTTTTGATCAATTTCGGTTATTGACCTGCTCATTAATATAACTCTATTTTGAGGGTTTACAATAACAAAAATGGGAATCTCTTTGAGTTTTAGAGTAGAAATAAACTTACCATCCCATCCTTGAAAATCGCACAATTGGGACAGATCATAGTTGTCATTTAATATTGCATTCCTCCAACGTTCTTTTTCCGTATCGATTGAAATTCCGATAGTTTTTAAAATATGGTTGTCATATTTTTTCGACAAAACTTCAAGCTCTTTCATTTTTTTGCGGCTTCCCATATCCCATGATGACCAGAAACAGATTAAACCATGCCCTTCGGTAATCAGTGATGAAAAGGAGTATTTATCGCCTATTGTATCAAAAAGAATATGTTCCGGCAGAAATATATCTGGTCTGCTGGGGAGTATCGTTAGTTGCATGATTTCCGATATAAAAGTGTTATCCTGTATGGTTCCACCCATTTTATTTATCAGTTTACTTACTAAATCTACGTTAAAAATAGAATCTCTAAGGGAGTAGTTGAAAAGCAGATATACGTTTATCTCAGAAAAGGGATTTTCTACAATAAAAGTCTCTACCCTTTCCAAAGTCATAAGAGTTGAGGTGTCGTTTTTGACAGAATCAAAAAATTGATATAACAGATGATTTAACTCTCCTCCTGTTACCTTACGGCGAACATCTCTTATATCTCCGTTTATTTGAGTATTTAAGCCCTTGTCGGCAAATAGAAAATCTTCTGTTTTATGTTTTTTATAGAAAAGAAAAATAGGAGTTATAGTGTCAATAGGAGTGGAGTATATAAAATGTCCGTTCTTAGAAAAAATAGTGTCAATATATCTAAAACGGGAGTCAAATCCTACCACAAAAATAGTGTCGTTGTCCAGACCATCTATATTTCCACTTAAAGAGAACATATTTCTCTCTTTATTACAAGATAGAAGTAGAGCCAGAGTGGCTATTAGAATTAAGGCAGGCTTTTGGATACTGTTTTTCATTTTGTTACATAGCTGTTAACCCGAGATGCGAATATAGTCTGTTTTTCTCTATTTTTCAAAATAGATGTATAAAAACAGTATATTCGGAGTTACTATATTAATCTATTTATTGGCCCTTTTACGCTCGTTTTCATTAAGAATTATTTTTCTAATTCTTATATTTTTAGGCGTAACTTCAACATACTCGTCAGATTTGATATATTCTAAAGCCTCTTCGAGAGAGAATATCACCGGGGGGATAATACGGGCTTTATCGTCAGAACCACTTGCTCTCATATTGGAATGTTGTTTGCTTTTAGTCACATTTATCACAAGATCTTTTTCATGTATATGTTCGCCTACAACCTGTCCGGTGTATACAGAATCTTGTGGATTTACAAAAAACCTTCCGCGCTCCTGAAGCTTATCTAGAGCGTAAGCGAATACGGTACCCGTCTCCATGGAGATCATAGATCCGTTATATCGGCTCTCAATATCACCTTTGTAGGGCATATACTCTTTAAACCTATGGGCTATTATTGCTTCACCTTGTGAGGCTGTAAGAATATTTGTTCTTAACCCAATAATTCCGCGTGATGGTATGTTGAAAGTTAGGACAACATGATCTCTTTTATTCTCGACAGAGATTATTTCTCCTTTACGTTTTGTAGCTAAATCTATCATTTTGCTACTAAAACTTTCGGGAACACTTATAGTAAGTTCCTCAACAGGCTCATGTTTATTATTGTCAATATCCTTCATGATTACCTGAGGTTGGCCCACCTGAAGTTCATATCCCTCGCGGCGCATTGTCTCAATAAGTATGGAGAGATGTAATACACCTCTACCTGAAACAATCCATCTTCCGTCCTCATCGGTTCTGCTTATTCTCAGTGCTAAATTTTTGTCCAGTTCCAACATAAGACGTTCGTGTATATGCCTTGAAGTCACATATTTTCCCTCTTTCCCAAAAAAAGGAGAGTCATTAATTGCAAAAAGCATACTCATAGTAGGTTCGTCAATATCAATGGGTGGGAGCGGATCAGGGTTGTTAAGATCACATATTGTATCGCCAATTTCGAATCTATCCAATCCCGCTATGGCACAAATATCCCCTGTGCCAACCTCCTTAACACGCTTACGACCCATCCCCTCGAATGTATGCAATTCCTTTATTTTTACCCTTTCAATATCTCCGTTACGGTGAGAAAGAGCGCAAATTGTACCCTCTTTCAAACAACCTCGATTAATGCGCCCTACAGCTATACGTCCTGTATACGAGGAGTAGTCGATAGATGTAATTAACATTTGCAAAGAACCTGTTTCTATTTTTGGAGCAGGTATAACATTTACAATAGTCTCTAATAGAGGTATAATATTTTTGGTTGTTTTTTTTGAGTCTATACTCATCCAACCCTGTTTGGCCGATCCGTATAAAACAGGAAAGTCCAATTGTGCCTCGGTTGCGTCGAGAGTAAACATAAGGTCGAAAACCATTTCGTAAACCTCTTCGGGGCGACAATTTGGTTTATCAACTTTGTTTACTACAACAATGGGTTTTAATCCTATCTGTAAGGCTTTTTGTAGAACAAAGCGGGTTTGAGGCATAGGCCCTTCAAAAGCATCGACAAGTAAAATACAGCCGTCTGCCATATTCAGGACCCTCTCTACCTCTCCACCAAAATCAGAGTGTCCCGGGGTATCAATAATATTTATCTTGACTTTTTTATAGTATATTGAGACATTTTTAGATAGGATGGTTATTCCTCTTTCTCGCTCAAGATCGTTGTTGTCCAATAATAACTCGCCTTTGGCCTGATTGTCTTTGATAAGATTTCCGGCTAGCATCATTTTGTCGACCAATGTTGTTTTGCCATGGTCAACATGTGCGATAATCGCAATATTTCTTATATCCATTTTTTATTAATCGCCGCAAAGTTACTAGATTTTTTCATAAATTTATTGTAAAATAGAAAAGAAGGATTAACTTTGCGCCCGCTAAACAGTTTTTATATTATTAATAAAATGTATTTAGACAAAGAAAAAAAAGAAGAGATCTTTGGACAATACGGAAAGTCTAACACGGATACTGGCTCACCGGAGTCTCAGATAGCCCTGTTTTCATACCGTATTTCCCATTTGACGGAGCATTTAAAGATAAACCGTAAAGATTATAGTACAGAGAGAGCTTTGACTGCTCTGGTAGGAAAACGTCGCGCGTTGCTTAATTACTTAAAAGAGAACGAAATTGAACGCTATCGTGCCATTGTTAAGGCTCTTGGGTTACGCAGGTAACTTTAGCTTGATAGTAAAAGGCTGCTCCTAAACTTTAAGAGCAGCCTTTTATTTTTTAAATAGAGCTTGTGAAATAACAAGATAGTTATTAGAGTTTTGTAAAGAGAGATAAAAAGAGAGTGAATTTACTTATTTATAAGTAACTTTGCCTATTGTAATAAATTATATATTGATAGTAAGATTATGTTAGAGTTGTTTTCTTTGCTTCCAAGTAAAGTGGCCGATATGTCGTTAGCGGAATATGGCAGAAAAGAGATTGATATAGCCGAAAAAGAGATGCCCGGCTTAATGTCACTTCGCACCAAATATTCTGGTAAAAAGCCTTTAAAGGGGGCGCGAATTATGGGTTCTTTACACATGACAGTTCAAACCGCTGTACTGATAGAGACTCTTCACGATTTGGGTGCAGAGATACGTTGGTGTTCATGTAATATCTACTCTACTCAAGATCAAGCTGCAGCAGCAGTGGTAGCCTCCGGTAGTGCAGCTGTGTTTGCATGGAAGGGAGAATCTCTTGCTGAATATTGGTGGTGTATGTTACAGGCTTTCAATTTTCCCAATGGAGGTCCAGATCTTATTGTTGATGATGGAGGCGATGCAACATTAATGGTACACTTAGGGGTGAAGGGAGAAAAAGATATCTCTTCCATAAAATATCAAACATCGTCAGACGATGAGAGAGAATTGCTTGTTATTCTCAACAAAATTTTGGTAGAGAAGGGCAATTCATATTGGTCTGGAATAGCTAAAAATATACGCGGAGTGAGCGAGGAGACAACCACTGGAGTTCACCGTCTATATAGGATGGCAGAAAAGGGAGAGTTACTATTTCCCGCCTTTAATGTGAATGATTCTGTTACTAAAAGTAAGTTTGACAATTTATATGGCTGCAGAGAATCTTTGGCCGATGGAATAAAGAGAGCCACTGATGTAATGATTGCAGGTAAAATTTGTGTTGTTTGTGGCTATGGAGAGGTTGGAAAGGGCTGTTCTCAGAGTTTGCGCTCTTACGGAGCCCGTGTGATGGTTACCGAGATAGATCCAATTTGCGCACTTCAGGCGGCCATGGAGGGTTTTGAGGTTGTAACAATGGAAGAGGCTGCTCCTGTAGGCAATATATTTGTAACTACCACTGGCAACATAGATGTAATTACAGTAGAACATATGAGACAGATGCCTGATCAAGCTATTGTCTGTAATATAGGTCACTTTGATAGTGAGATTCAAGTTGAGCCTTTGAAAAAAATTAAAGGAATAAAGCGAGTTAATATCAAACCACAGGTGGACCGTTATTTTTTTCCTAATGGTAATAGTATAATACTTTTGGCCGACGGACGTCTAGTGAATTTGGGCTGCGCAACGGGTCATCCAAGCTTTGTTATGAGTACCAGTTTTACAAATCAGATCCTTGCTCAGATAGAGCTCTTTTCAAATAAATATTCTACTGAAGTATTCCGTTTGCCGAAAAAACTTGACGAGGAGGTGGCAAGACTTCACCTAGATAAGGTGGGGGCTCATCTAACCAAATTGACAAAAGCGCAAGCTGATTATTTGGGTATCCCTATCGAAGGTCCTTATAAGGCTGATTATTATCGTTATTGAACATATGGAAAAACACTCTTTGGGAAAAATAGAGACAGTATGTGTTTATTGTGCATCCAGTCCCAATTTGTCAGATGCATATATAAATATAGCCAAAGAGTTGGGTGTTATTATTGCTAAAAAGGGCATAAGATTAGTTACCGGTGCAGGAGAGTATGGGTTAATGGGAGCGGTTGCCGAGGGGGCAATGGAGTTTGGAGGTAAAACTATTGGTATTATTCCTCAATTCATGATAGATAACGGATGGCATAATTCGAAAATGTCAAGAATTATTGCAGTAAAAGATATGCACGAAAGAAAGAAGAGTATGGCTGATATCTCCGATGGTTTTATAACATTACCCGGAGGGTTTGGCACTATTGAGGAGCTTATGGAAATCATAACATGGAAACAGCTGGGCTTGATTCATAAACCCCTAGTTATTCTTAACGCAAACAACTATTATTCCGCCTTGTTGAAACAACTTTCAAGAGCGGTTGATGAAAAATTTATCAAAAAAGAACATCATGATATCTGGATGGTTGCAAATACTCCCCAAGAGTCGATAGAGATGCTTTTATCCGGTAATAATCATGATATCCGGATAAGCAAACTCCCCATAAAATGAGTCTTAATAACCAGTCTATATCAAATTTTGTATCGTTTAAAAATCCGGATTCTCTAGACGATTGGATTGTTGGGTTGCTGTTGTGTTGTTTTTTTATTATCTGTTATACTGTAGGGGGAAACAGACGTATATTTATGTCGCAGATAAATTTTTTTTCTCCTAACAGAATACCCAAGGAAGGTGGTATAGTTTTTACTATTCCCGGATTTATTCATAATCTGCTTTTGTTACTACTCACCTCATTATGTGCCGGTATATTGCTATTTGTTACTCTACAAGAGACAGGAGTGTGTCAAGGAGTCCCTATAGTTGTAATTTTTAGATATGCTCTATTAATAACAGCTATATTTTTGATAAGACTTATTATATATCACATAGTCAATGTGATATTGTTTGATAATTTTACAGCACTTGTATGGACACGCTTTTATTATATTAATTTTGCTTTTGTGGGGTTTTTTCTCTTTATTTTGAGTGTGATTGCTATCTTTTTTAACACCTCGGCCTATTTCTCAAAGGTAGGATTAGTAGTTGCTGTAGCCTGGTTCGAGTTGGTGGCTCTATACATTTCTTTTACCATCTTTTTTAAAAAAAAATATGAATATGTTTATTTTTTTGTGTACTTTTGTGCAATGGAATTGATTCCAACCCTAATTGTTTGGAAATTCCTAACTCAAACATCAAGTAATATAATAAATTTTCTGCTTTGAAAGTAAAGAAAATTCTTATCTCGCAGCCTAAGCCTGTCTCTGGCAAATCACCTTACTATGAATTGAGCGAAAAGTATGGTGTGGAAATTGTATTTCGTCAGTTTATAAAAATTGAGCCTCTCTCCACAAAAGAGTTTAGACAACAGAAGGTATCAATCCCAGATCATACGGCAGTGGTGTTTACGTCTCGTCATGCAGTAGATCACTTTTTTCAATTATGCTCCAAAATGCGCATAACAGTTTCTGACGAGATGAAATATTTTTGTATTACCGAGACAGTAGCACTGTACATACAGAAATATGTCCAGTACAGAAAACGCAAAGTCTTTTTTGGAACAACTGGAAGAGTGGATAGCCTAATGACATCTATTCTTAAGCATAAAACTGAAAAATATTTTATTCCAGTGTCGAATGTACATACCGGTGAACTTAAAGCGTTGCTTAACAAAAATAACATTAGTCATTCGGAGGCGGTGATGTATAAAACTGTAAGTAACGATTTTTTTCCGGAAGATATTCAAGGAATAGATATAATTGTATTTTTTAGTCCGGCAGGCGTAGATTCTCTTTTAAAGAATGTTCCCAATTATACTCAAAACAATACAATTATAGGCTGTTTTGGCAATGTCACCGCTAAGGCTATAATAGATGCAGGCTTAAGGCTTGATATAGAGGCGCCTGTAGAGGGAATTACCTCTATGAGTGCTGCATTGGATGTTTTTCTTAGTAAAAACAATAAATAGCACTTTTTTCACCATATAATAGTTTTACTGGTGGGTTTGTCTGAGGCGAAACCGGTTTTAATTCTATATTAATGTCAGCTGTTTTCACATACCAGAAAGAAGAGAGGTTATGCGATAGGCGTATTATTGAGTATCTCTTTTCTAACGGAGACAAGTTGCAGTGTTGTTTTCCTCTTAGAATTGTCTATCTATTAACAACAAGAGACAAACTGTGTGGATCTGCTGTTTTTGTCACTGTTCCTAAAAAAAAAATTAAACGTGCTGTAGACAGAAATTATATGAAAAGAGTAATACGAGAACTCTATAGAACAACTTCCATACCATTGAAACAGGCTCTTTTAGATAATAATAGATATATGATTGTGGGATTTGTATTTGCTGATAATAGGGTGTGGTCATTTAATGAGTTACAGCCCAAGATGAGATACATTGCCGATAAGTTATTAGAAATAGTTGTCAATAATGGTAAAGCTATTTCAGATAGATGTTTTTTAACAGATTAGAGATCATCAATGAAGACTCCTAGTTATATTATCAAAATAACAAACTGCTTTTTAACAGCTATACTACTAATCCCTTTGTGGATATACCGTAATGCTATATCTCCTTTTACAATGCCCTCTTGTCGTTTTACACCCACCTGCTCAGAGTATGCGATTCAGGCTTTAAAGAAACATGGGCCCTTTAAAGGTCTTTATTTATCTTTCCGACGTGTATTAAGATGTCGTCCACGAGGTGGTTTCGGATATGATCCGGTTCCATAGAAGAGTAAAAAATTAATTTATCTATATGTGATAATAGACATTCACAGTCATAAAATTCCTACAATAAAGGGTTCTGCTTTAATCAATCTCTCTTTGTATAAGCCTGAGATTATTGAAGGTCATTATTATTCAGCCGGTATTCATCCTTGGAGTGTTAATGGCGATATGAGTTTTGAGCTTGATAGGTTAAAAGAGATTTTATTGTTGCCTCAAGTGTTGGCGTTAGGCGAGGTGGGGTTGGATTCACTTAAATCTTCTAATAAAGAGTGGCAGGAGAGAGTGTTACTTGCGCAGATTGAGATGAGCGAATATCTGCATAAGCCGATTATTTTTCATATAGTAAAAGAGATTGATACCATTATAAAGTTGAAAAAGAGTTTATCGCCAAAAAGTAGCTGGCTTATTCATGGATTCAGGGGGAACGATATAGAACGAGTGCGTCTTAGAAAGTTAGGATTCAATCTCTCTTTTGGAATGAGGTACAATCAATCCGCCTTGTTGAAAACTCCTCTTTCAGAACTATTCTTAGAGTCAGATAGTGACGGAGATATTTTAAAACTTCTTGATAGAGTCTCGCTATTAAAAGAAATACCTCAATCTACCATTATGAGAGAGGTGGCAAATAATATAAGAGGCTTTTTAGGCACTAATATTGTTGAATAACAATAAAGAATTGTACTTTTGCGTTTTGATATACAATAAAAAAGTTGAATATTAATATACAATGATAAAATGAATTTTGTAGAAGAATTAACGTGGAGAGAAATGGTGCATCAACTTATGCCTGGTACAGAGGAGTTACTCTCAAAAGAGCAGGTTACTGCCTATATAGGTTTTGATCCTACGGCAGATTCATTACATATTGGGCATCTTTGTAGTATAATGATATTACGTCATTTTCAAAGATGTGGACATAAACCCATTGTTTTGATAGGAGGTGCAACCGGCATGATTGGAGATCCAAGCGGTAAATCGCAGGAGAGGAATCTTCTTAACGAGGAGACCTTGCGTTATAATGTTGAATCAATACAAAAACAGCTCAAAAAATTTTTAGATTTCAAAACGGCCTCGCCTAACAGGGCAGAATTGGTTAATAACTATGATTGGATGAAAGATATCACATTTCTTGATTTTGTCCGTGACATAGGGAAGCACATAACAGTTAACTATATGATGGCTAAAGACTCGGTTAAAAAACGTCTTAGTGGAGATTTTCGGGATGGGTTGTCCTTTACAGAATTTACCTATCAGTTGATTCAGGGATACGATTTTCTTCATTTAAATAGAGAAATGAATTGCAAACTACAGATGGGAGGAGCTGATCAGTGGGGCAATATAACTACAGGAGCTGAGCTTATACGCAGAATAACGGGAGCAGAGTGTTATGCTTTAACTTCTCCTTTAATAACAAAATCAGATGGATCAAAGTTTGGAAAAACAGAAGGCGGAAATGTATGGTTGAAATCAGAATATACATCTCCCTATAAATTTTATCAATTTTGGTTTAATGTTAGTGACAGTGACGCAAAAAAGTATATAAAAATATTCACAAATATTGAGAAAGAGGAGTATGAAGAGCTTGTTGAGGAGCATGATAAGGCACCTCAGAACAGACTTTTGCAAAAAAGGCTGGCTAAAGATGTTACTTGTATGGTTCATAGCGAGGAGGATTATTTAGCTGCCGAAAAGGCCTCTGCTATATTGTTCGGTAACGGAGGTTCAGAGGAACTAAAGTGTATTGACGAGACCATGTTGTTGACTGTATTTGAAGGAGTACCTCAATTTAAATTTCCTATTAAAGTTTTAGAATCTGAAGTTAAAGCTTCAGACTTTCTTACAGATATTTGTCCTGTATTCTTTTCAAAAAGCGAGGCGCGTAAAATGATGCAGGGGGGTGGAGTCTCTTTGAATAAAGAAAAACTATATAATCATGCTAGGCCTTTTACAGCCGACGATCTTATTGATAAACGCTACATAGTTCTTCAGAGAGGTAAGAAAAATTACTATCTGTTAATAGCTGAATAGAAAAAATAGGTATCTTTGCTGCGCTTTAAATAAGCAGTAGTGTTATTGTCGTATGGTGTAATGGTAGCACAACAGGTTTTGGTTCTGTTTGTCGAGGTTCGAATCCTCGTACGACAACTTTTGTAATAGGGTAAGAAAAACTTACTCTATTTTTTTTTTAAAAATCGATTTTAAGAATTGGTACAAAAACGAATAGAATTGGTACAAAAACGCACGTTTTAAAAAAAGAGACCATCTACTTGTTCCAAATTCTAACATATCTGTAACGAGATTGTTATCCTGTCAAGTTTTGTATAAGTAAATTTGTGCAGTCATTACATAGTTGAAATTTCTTTGAAAAATATAATTTGGTTAGTAATTGACTTTCGTGAATTTAACCCAGAGGTCTGTGAAGATATTAAGGGGGAGAAAAGGAAAAGAGCTTTGGCACTTTTCCTTTTTTAATAATTATATTTTAAAGGTAACTTTACTATTTTCTTGTAATTTTCTTAATAAATAGCTTTGTTTTGCTTCCCGATATTTTAGTTTAGAGAGTGAGTTTTTTTAAAAACATGAAGGTTTCAAACGGGTGAAATGTTAAAAAATAGCCGTAATATGATAAAACCTTAGATAAATTGAATTTTTTATTTGAAAAATAGAGCCTAAAAGAAAATAATTATTAATTTTGACCAATTCATGGGAATGTGGTACATTGTATCCTCTTAGTTAACCAGTTTAGAAAAATGTCAAGAATAGTCAAAAAAATATTTATTAGAGAGAAGATTGATTATAATTTTTGTGAGTGGGTGGTTAATGTAGAGTGCCGTAGCATGATGATTAATTACACCTTATTATATAGTAATAGATTTTTTATTAACCAGTGATATGAAGAAACGTTATCTCGTACCTAATGATTTTATGGCAGATCCTTCGGTACATTTATTTGAAGACAAGTTATTTATTTATCCTTCTCACGACAGAGAGGCAGGTATTCCAGAAAATGACAATGGGGATCATTTTGATATGGTTGATTACCATGTTTTTTCTATAGATGGAGATCCTATGACCGCTCCTGTTATTGATCATGGAAAAGTGCTTGATGTGCCATCTATTCCTTGGTCGGGACGTCAGCTCTGGGATTGTGATGTTGCTTGTAAAGATGGAAAATATTATATGTATTTCCCGTTGAAGGACAAGAATGATATATTCCGTATTGGTGTGGCTATTGGAGAAAAGCCTGAAGGGCCCTTCATACCTCAGCCCGATCCTATAAGAGGTAGTTATAGCATAGATCCTGCCGTTTTTGAAGAGAATGGAGAGTATTATATGTATTTTGGTGGGTTGTGGGGTGGTCAATTACAGCGCTATCGTAATAATAAGGCACTTGAAAGTGCTATACTTCCGGAGGGTGATGATCTTTGTATTGGGCCCAGAGTAGTGAAGTTGTCAGACGATATGCTTCAGTTTGCCGAAGAACCCAGAGAGGTTATTATTTTAGGCAAAGATGGTAATCCGCTAAAGGCACATCAGTCAGATATAAGATTTTTTGAAGCTCCTTGGCTGCATAAATATAGAGGTAAATATTATTTATCTTATTCAACCGGCGATACACATAATCTGTGTTATGCTACTGGTGATAATATTTATGGTCCCTTTACATATCAGGGAATTATTCTTACTCCCGTTGTAGGGTGGACTACACACCATTCTATAGTTGAGTATCGCAAAAAATGGTATCTTTTTCATCATGACAGTGTTCCTTCGGGAGGTCGTACATGGCTTAGAAGCCTGAAGGTTACCGAAATGGAATACGATGAGGAGGGAAAGATTAAGACCATTCAGGGCAAGGATTAATAGCTTATACAATGACAATATTATAGGATGCTCTAAAACTATTTATTTAATTAAAAAGAGGAGAACTATATAAGATTTGATAAATAAAATAATAATGACTTTCGCTCTAATAAGGCGTTGTGGTATGTTTTATCTGATAAATTGAACAATAAATATAAAATTCGAGTAAATGGAAAGAAAAAAAACTCAAAGGAATGGCACGAAATTCTGCGGATTTGCTTTAATGGCATTTTTAGGAGTTTTTGCTTTAACTTCCTGTGAACAGTATGATCTTGATGAGCGTATGCCGGAATGGCTTGGCTCAAGTATCTACGACTATCTTCAGGAAGAGGGATATGACACTTATGTGAAACTTATCGATGAATTGGGTTATCGTGAAGTGATGTCAAAAACCGGTAGTAAAACACTTTTTATAGCCGATGAGGATGCCGTTGAGCGTTTCTTCAATAGTGGCTATTTTAAAAAAGCAGATGGTACTCCCGTAAAAAATTATGAAGATTTGACTCTAGCACAAAAAAAGATGTTGCTTTATGGTTCCATGCTTAACAACGTGTATCAAGTAGCAATGTTGTCGAGTAGCGAAGGTCCCACAAGGGGTGATTGTATGAGGCGCATCTCATCAACTTCGATATATGACACTGTTCCGTTAATATCTTATCAAGAAATGCCTAATACAGCTCATTGGCAATGGTATAAAAACAACCAAAAGAGCTTAAGATGTTTGAAGGACATGACATTAAAACCGATGGTGTTTTTTGTGAATAAATTCTTGACGGCAAAGAAAATAACGGACGATGATTACGATTTCCTATTTAACCAAGGTGCATATGGTTCGGCACCTGGGCGTCAACCAGCAGAAGCGAGTGTTAATGGAGTTGCGATTGAGGTTCAAAATATCAAGTGTTTCAATGGTTTTGTTCATAAAATGAAGGATATTATCTATCCTTTGCCCAATATGGCAGAGTACTTGAATCAGAATCCGAATACACAAATGTATGACAGCCTTATTTCCCGTTTTTGTGCACCTTATTATAGCGAACAAGCTACTCAAGAGTTTAACCGTTTGTATCCTTTAGAGGCAGTAGACTCGGTATTTCAGATGCGTTTTTTCTCAGCCCGTTCCATGGGCGACGCTCCTTTGAATGTAACACCGTCTAATGGTCCTATCAATGGAAGATTAAAATTCGATCCGGGTTGGAATACCTATTTTTCCTCTACCTCTTCTACTACTAGAAGTGATGTGGCTCTGCAACAAAATATGGGAGTAATGCTTGTTCCCAACGATGTAGCCTTAGCTCATTGGTGGAACGAAGGGGGTGGTAAACCGTTGAAAGATCGTTTTGGTTTATTGGATAGTGTTCCCGATAATGTTATAGTTAAGTTACTTAATAATAATATGCTTAATTCTTTTGTGGGGTCGGTACCCAGCAAATTTATGACAGTGTTGGACGATGCTAATGATATGATGGGGCTTATGGTTGAAGATGTTGACAGTGTTAAGATGTGTTGTAACGGCGCAATCTATTTTACTAATAAAGTTTTCAGCCCTACGGCTTATAGGTCAGTTTCGTTTCCTGCACTTGTAAACGAGGCTCTTTCGATAATTTACTGGGCTATAGAGGAGTATGAATTTGATGCCTATCTCAATTCAATGGTCTCTACATATAGTTTCTTTATTCCCACCAACGATGGATTGTTGACCTATATTGATCCGGTCTCTTATGGACAGACCACAACAAAAATATTTGAATTCCATTATGACTCTTTAGCTACATCTCAGGCAAATAGAGTATACGCAGACATATATAATTATGATCTTTTAACAGGAACAAAAGGGGCTGTTATTACTGAGAAAGTTGTTGGAGCCCGTGTTCAGAATCGTCTTACCGACATTCTTGATTATCATATAATTATTGGTGATGTTGAGGATGGATACGATTTTTATCAGACAAAAGGTCGTGGTATGATAAAATTTAATAAAGATGCAGGTACATTGGGGCTTGGTGAAGTTGCGGGAGGTTTTCAGATTGAACAGGGAACTCCTCTCTCCATACAGAGGGTGTATGATATGAAATCTTCAAAAGGAAACGGTAAAACTTATATAATAGATCAGCCGTTGCTTACTTCAGAGAAATCGGCTTATGATATTCTTTCTGATTCGATTAACTACCCGGAATTTTCTCTTTTTTTCGACATGTTCTCTAGTTCCGGCCTTTTTGAATCATTGCATGATGGTCAATATTCTGTTGGCTCTGAGTATAATATCTCTACACTGAATACATATCATTATACTCTTTATGTTCCGGCAAATGATTCACTACAAAGTTGGATTGACGATGGTAAGGTTATGACTGCTACTCAGATAGATAATGAAGAGATTCGTCTCAATGCCTTGACTGCTGACCACGATGCTTTTGTAGGTGAGATGTATAGATTAACAGGCGATTCAAATGCTGATGTGGCGGTATATATAGCCGATTTAAGAGCTAATCTTACAAGTTTTGTAAAATATCATATACAGGATAACTCAGTATATCTGGGTTCTGAATTTAAGATTGATACTATACATACTACCTCTAGAGAAGCTCATTACGAGACGGCTTACATGAATGATTTAAATCAGTTTGAAAAACTGGCAGTATCCTCAACAAAAACGGGAATAACCGTAAAAGATAAAGTAGGTAATATTAGAAAAGTTGTCACAAAGGCTGTTAAACCTACAATTGACGACAAGTACCATAATATTATGTGTCGAGAGTATCAGTATAATAACAACGCTGCTAACAGTGCTACAGAGCTTGAGACATCATCATATCTGGTTATTCATCTAATCGACGGGCCGTTGAGTTATGGCGTTGAACAGTAATCCAGCAAACAACAAGACAATGAAGAAGATGAGAAATATAATAATGAAAATAACAAAAATCCTTGTTTTAAGTCTATTTCCGGGCATATTATTTGCTCAGAAGGCAGGCGACGTGATAAGCGGTGTCATTTCGGACAACGAAGGTCCATTGATGATGGTGAATGTAGTTGAAGTTGACGAATCAGACCGTATTGAGGCCTATGGCGTTACTGATATTAACGGGGAGTTCTCTTTCCGTCTAGTTAATCCTAAAAATAAATTAAGGATTACCTATGTAGGATATGAAACAATCATTTTACCGTTTAATAAAACTTACTTTGATATAGTTCTTCAAGATTCTCGTGAATTGGTTCAGGTTGAGGTTGTAGCTGAAAAATTCTCTGAGGGTAGTGGATTGGCTATTCCAATACGCGAGATTTCCTCGGCTGCTCAAACAATATCTATGGAGGATTTGGGTGAGGGTTTGGGTATAACAACTGTTGATGAGGCTATGCAGGGACGTTTTGCGGGCCTAGATATTGTTATGCATTCCGGTAATCTTGGTGAAGGTTCAAGTATTCGCCTTCGTGGTGTTTCCACCATTAGCGGTAACGCCAATCCTTTGATTGTAGTTGATGGCCACGTGTGGCAGAGCGACAAAGGGAATGATTTTGACTACAGCGGAGCAAACGAGGAGCAGTATGCAGAGCTTCTTAATGTTAACCCTGATGATATTTCTAGCATTACAGTCTTAAAAGATGCCGCTGCAGCAGCTATATGGGGCTCACAAGGTGCTAATGGAGTTATAGAGATTAAGACTAAACGTGGAACAAGAGGTCCTACCCGTGTCAACTACTCTTACAGATTTACAGGTACTTGGCAGCCAGAAGGAATGAAATTGATGAATGGAGATCAGTACACCATGTTCCTTAAAGAGTCTTACTTTAATCCTACACTTAGCGATAATGCATCTGATATTATTGAGTTAAGTTATGACAAGAGCTTTTCGGAGTATAATATGTACAACAATAATACCGATTGGCCCAAGGCAGTAAAGCAATTTGGTCAGCAGCATAAACATAACCTCTCTATATCAGGTGGTGGTGGTAAGGCTAATTTCCGTATATCTGCCGGGTATGATTATCAGACAGGATCTGTTATAGCTCAGAATCTTAACCGCTTTACAACACGTGTAGCTCTTGACTATTTTATATCTGATAGGATTAAAGTAGTTACTAACTATAATATGGTTTATACCAAGAATAAAAGGAATGCTGGGAGTTTGCTTAATAACGCTTTAAGAAAAATGCCCAACTTGGCTATATATTACGAAGATGAGAATGATGTTTCTACAGGAGAATTTTATCACATGTTGAGCACTGCTTCCGACAAACTTCGTGATCAGGCAGGAATAGTCAATCCTGTAGCATTGGCTTATGAAGCCAAAAACAATTCGACTGATTTGAATATCCAGCCGGAGTTCCAGATAGTATATAATTTGCTTGGTCTAGACAATAATGAAACTAAGCTTACGTATGATGGACGTATTGTATTTGATATACAAAATAGTGCTTCGGATAGTTATAATCCTGCAAGTCTTGTTACTGATGGTTGGTCAAGTAGTAGCAGTAACAGCACCAGTAATAATACAAGTAAAAGAACTTCTATTTCAACAACCCATTCTTTTACATTTGTACCATATATTAAAAATAGGAACCACTCTTTTATGGCCTTGCTAAGAGGTCAGTTGGTTGATGGTAATTCAAAAAATCAGAATTCGGGGGTATATGGTTTACCTTCTGGTTCTTTTCAGTCTACTGCTTTACCGGGAACAATATCATCATTTGGAACTGGTGCCGGAAAATGGAGAAGTTTATATGCAACTTTTTCTGCTCACTATGCATACAAAGGTAAATATATTGCAGATTTTACCTCTCGTACAGATGGCTCCACTAAGTTTGGAGACAGTAGACGTTGGGGTACATTTCCAGCCGTGTCTTTACGATGGAATATTATTGATGAGGCATTCATGGATGATTTTAGAGGGTGGCTCTCCATGCTATCCATACGCCCAAGTTGGGGTATTAATGGTAACGCACCAGGATCTGAAGGCCTTTTCTACAGTAAATATTCAAGTGGAAATGCCTATTTGAATGTATCAACAATTTATCCGTCAAATATTCGTCTTAACAATTTGCAGTGGGAAGAGAGTATGAGTTGGAATCTTGGTTTTGATTTAGGGTTCTTTAATGATAAACTTACCGCCGACGTAAACCTTTATACAAAGAGGACAACAAAGATGCTTATGGGTGGGCGTGCAATTCCCACATCTTCTGGTTTCTCATCTCTTAGTTTTCAGAATGAGGGAGAGATGCATAATGCCGGATGGGAGCTTAATATCAATGCAAATAGGATAATTCAAAAAGGTAAATTCAATCTTAACACAAACCTAGTTTTTGCTAATAATATCAACGAATTGGTTGAAATGGATGCCACAATTCTAGCCAATATGAATAGTGATTTTAACTACAATAATGGCCAGTATCTTACATATGTACAGTTGAAAAATGCTTTTGGCTCCATATATGGTTTCAAATACAAGGGAGTTTATCAATATAGTGACTATAGTGAAGTGGAGATTCCGGGTGTTAGTGGACCTAATGCTCCCGTAGTTAAAGATGTTGACGATAAGGTTATTTTCAACCAGAAGGGAAGAACAAAACCTATGATGTTTGCATATGGAACAACCTCAGAATATGAGTTTGTGGGAGGTGATGCTATTTATGAGGATATTAATCATGATGGCAATATTAACGAGCTTGACATAGTCTATCTGGGAAGCTCACTTCCAAAAATGACCGGAGGTTTTGGTTTTCGAATGGGTTATGGACGTTTATCTTTCAACAACCAGTTTAATTTCCGTTGGGGAAATAAAATTATAAATGCGGCACGTATGACAGCTGAAAATATGTATGGTAACGACAATGCATCGGCAGCTGTAAACTGGCGTTGGCGCGTGGAGGGTGATGTTACAGTGATACCTCGGGCTTTGAATAACTACGGTTATAACTATTTAGCAAGTGACCGTTTTGTTGAGAATGGTTCTTTCCTACGATTGAACTATACTCAAGTCTCCTATTCCGTAGACCCCAAAGATTTAAAATCATTGGGCATAAGTCAGTTGAGCTTTAATTTTAATATAAATAACCTGTTCTGCCTTACACGGTATTCAGGTGCTGATCCAGAAGTGGGTTACGGAGGAACAGGAATTGTAACTGATAATGCTAAAACGCCACGTTCCCGTTCGTTCACTGCAGGTGTTACTATTCAATTCTAACCATAATAATGAAGAAAAAAATGAATAAGATAAAATACATTGTTTGTACGGCTTGTCTGGGAATATTGTTAGCATCATGCAACGATTTTCTTACATTAATACCTCTAAATGATGTTGTTCTGGAGAATTTTTGGACAGAAAAAGCCGATGTGGAGAGTGTTCTCTTTGGTGCTTATGCACAATTGGAGTCTTCGGACTGTATAACTAGAATGTCTATGTGGGGTGAGATGCGCTCAGATAATATTGTTGCCGGTACATCAACTGGAAATGATATTCTTCAGATAACAAGAGACAATATTCTTGAGACTAATAGTTTAACCTCGTGGTTATGTTTTTACGATGTGATAAACCGTTGTAATACGGTATTGTATTTTGCGCCTGAGGTCCAAAAGATAGATCCTAATTATACAGAAGAAGAGATGAAAGCGAATATGGCAGAGGCTATAGCTTTGCGTTCACTCTGTTACTTCTACCTTATTAGAGCCTACCACGATGTGCCCTACGTAACACGTCCATCTATTGATGATACAGAAGATTTTGTAATTCCAGTAACAAAATTTGATGTTATATTACAAAATATTATCGATGATTTAGAGGTAATTAAGGAGGATGCTGTTAATAAGCATGCAAAAAATGAGGAGAATACTTCGCGTATAACACGTGTTGCGATATACTCTATGCTTGCTGATATGTATCTATGGCAGGGTGACTGGGATAACTGCATCCTTAACTGTGATAAGGTTCTTGATAGAAAAATCCTAGAATACGAGGAGATAAAGTTAAAAGAGGGGCCCGACTGTTTGATTAAATTGTATAAAGGAATTCCCCTTATTCAATCTATGACCGAGAATAGTCGCTATGCGGGTATATCTTATAATGAAATATTTGGCTTAGGCAACTCTTTTGAGAGCATATTTGAGCTGGCTTTTATGGATGGCCAGAGTGTGAGTAACAGTTTTATAAACACCTACTATGGCTCCAGAAATACTCAAGTTGGGCAATTGGCTGCTAATAGTGAGTTGTTTATTGGAGTTGCGGGAGGTACCAATAAACTATTCACCAAGACTGATGGACGTTATTTAGAATCCATGAGAGAGTCTAGTTCACAGTATGGAATAGTTAAATATATTCCTTTAAAAACAGAATATAATTTGCTTACATCAACAGCATCTACAATAAGGGCAACAATTACTGATCGTTCGGATCGGCAGATTCCTAACTGGATTGTTTACCGGTTTACAGATGTTGTACTTATGAAAGCCGAGGCTAAAATTATGAAGGCAAAAGTTTATGAGAACTCCATTAGCGCAGATTCTAGTGCCATAAAAAATAGGCTGTTTGAGGATGCATTTGAGATAGTAGTAGCGGTAAATAATCGATCTACTAATAAAGAGGGAACTGCCGACACCTTAAAATATTCTACATATTCAACCTCGGTTAAAACAATGGAAGAGTTGGTTCTTGACGAACGTCGCCGCGAATTATTGTTTGAGGGGAAACGTTGGTTCGATCTGGTTAGAATGGCTCGTAGAGATGGTGATTCAAAACGATTAGTACAATATGTAATAACAAAATATACGGAAAATGTTAGTGCTGTAAGAATAAAATTGGCGGATATGAATTCATTGTATTTCCCAATATCCAAAGATGAACTTAGAATTAACACTAAATTAAAACAGAACCCTGCCTACGTAGAGGATGACTATATATCAAAGAGTCAATAGTTTTTTTATTTAAAAGTTAGTTTAATATGAAAATTTTCAAAAATATTAGATGTTTTTTAACTCTGATTGTTATAATGCTGTTTTGTCTTGTCTCGTTTAGCAGTTGTCTTGATGAGATTGTTCCGGGCAGTTATTATACATTTACAGGAGAGACTGTGGCATCTTATCTTGATAATAGACCAGAAGAGTTTAGTGATTTTATCATGATCCTTAAACGAGCTAATTTGTGGTCGGAATTGTCTACCTATGGTGATTATACCTGCTTTGCTCCTACTAATTCGGCTATAGCTGCATATTTAGAGGCTAAAAATTTGTCAAGTGCAGATTCACTTACCGATGCTGATTGTGATACATTATCGTGGACTCATTTGGTTAATATGACTCTGTTTATGACCGATTTAACCGAGGGTATTTTACCTAGTGTGAATCTGAATGATAGATTTCTCACACTCTCTTTTGATTCTATTCCGATAGAAGATGAAAGATATAGATTAAGATATTGTATAAACAAAACGTCTCATATCATCTCTATGGATGATACTGTTCAAAATGGAGTAGTACAAGTAGTAGATAGCGTTATACATGTGGCGGGCGATTTTATTTTTGATATTATTAAGAGTGATAAACAATCAACAATATTCTTTCAGGCTCTTAATTTGATAGGTTTGGAAGATTCGCTCAAATTGTGGTATGACGAAACCTATTATGTACATCCGGACTCGGTTGAGAAAGGGGTGACGGCCCAGGGCGGTGGCTCTGATTATCAAGTTTACTACTGGGGCGAGAAAAAGACCAACTTTACCTTTTTTATAGAGACTGACCAGGTTTTTAAAGCGAACGGAATTAACAATTTGGATGAACTTATTGCCTATGCAAAAGTGGTGTATGATGAGTCTTATCCTAATGATAAAGATAAATATGATGACGATTTTACTCATAGACGAAATCCGTTAAACAGATTTATATCTTATCATATTCTACCTTTTGGTGTTGCTTCTAATGCTGCATTCAACTACAGAAGAGATATAATCGACTCTCGCTGTATTCTTACAGCTATAGATCCGGAAGACTATTTCGAAGCATACTTACCGCAATCTATAATGAGAATATCTACAGTGGTTAGTGGTAGTGAGGCAGGAGTTTATATAAATCGTAGAGGTGTTGGTAGTTCAGAGCCAGAGCTTGGGCGGTCAAAAATTAGGGGAATAAGAATTCTTAGCACTTCTGAGATGACCGGAATTAATTCTGAAGCGAGTAACGGTTATTTCCACTATATCGACAGAATTCTTGTTTACGACAAAAAGACTCGTGAGGATGTACTGAATAGAAGAATGAGAATAGATTGCTGTACTCTTTCCCCAGACTTTATCACTTCAGGTGCGCGTCAACGTCGGCCAAGAAGTGGAAATGAGGGTATAGGTTTTAAACAACCTAAAAATTTCCACTCATATACTGACGATTATGTTATGTGGGTGCGTAGTGCTGTTGTGCATAACTGGAGCTACCAAGGTGATGGTGTGGATTTACAGGGGAATTATGACCTATATTTTAAAGTGCCTCCGGTTCCATATGACGGAACTTGGGAGTTGAGGCTATCTTATAGAGGTTATGAGGGTTGCGGAGTGGTTCAAAACTATATAGGAGAATCTCCATATACCTTTATGCCTTGTGGTATTCCTACCGATTTACGTATTGGAGCCAACTCTAATCCTAATATTGGATGGGTCTCTGATTCAAGTCTTGGTACAGACGAGGCTATAAATGCTCATGATAAATCTATGCGTAACCGGGGATATATGAAAGGTCCCGATTCGCATACCAATGGCGAGGATGCTTTTCGCGATTTGTCAATAATGGCCAGACGAATTGTTACCACACAATATTTTTATGCTGAAAAGGAGTATTATTTACGGATGAAACTTGTTTTGGACAATCCAAAAGCCGAAATGAATTTTGACTACATTGAGTTATGTCCTAAGAGTATTTATGATAGCGGCGAGGATAAGCATTAACAGAATAAATAAATTTACATAATATGAAGCAATATTTTAATTCATTTAAAAAACCAATCTTGGCAATCTTGGCAATTTGCCTGTTCGTATCATGTGCGGACACTTGGGATGATCACTACAAGATTGACACATCTGTAGTGCCTAAGCAAACATTGCTTGGGCGGTTAGAATCGGATCCAGACTTCTCAAACTTTGTGGAAGTGTTAAAGACTACAAAAATCTTTAATGGGAAAAAAATAACGGATATTAACTATTCAGAATTACTGGATGCTGATCAATTTTTTACGGTGTGGGCTCCGGAGAATAGCGCAATAAGTGCAGATCTTTGGGATCAATATACAAAGGAGAATAAGACAAGACAGGAAAATTATGATGTAGAACAGATGTTTTTGAAAAATCATATTGCAAGATTTAGTCATCCTGTTGGAGCATCTACAAACAAATCTATCTCTATGTTGAGTGAAAAAGTTTATCGTATGAACCTCACTACTATTGCTGGTGTGCCCATAGATGTTCAGAGCTTTAATCTTGCGGCTATGAATGGAGTTATTCATAAAATCTCAGGTAGAATAGAATACAATATGAATTTGTATGAAAGATTGACCACCGATTTGAATTTTAACTTACTTGGAAAGTATTTTGCAAAATACATGGAGGAGGAGCTTGACGAAGATAAGAGTGTTTCGGCAGGAATTGTGGATGGTGAAAAAGTTTATATAGACTCGGTAATTATAGAGAGGAACATATTGATGGATAAATATGGTTTTATTAATTCCGAAGATAGTAATTATGTAATTGTTGTTCCCGATTCAATGGCTTGGAGAAATGCACTTAACGAAGTTTTACCATATTATGATTATGGTTATATAGAGGGTAAGGATTCATTTCAACAGTTCTGGGCAAATAATGTTTTGCTTACCGATATGTTTTATAATATGAATTTGCAGAAGAGTCCGATTGACTCAGTAACATCGATGCTTTATGATGAGAGATATGCAAGAAGTTACTCAAAGATATATCACACCTATTACAGGCCGTACGATGTGGGAGGATTATTTCATGGTGCCGAAGAGATAAATTGTAGCAATGGAATAATCTATAAGACCGATACCTGGCGTTTTGATCCCTATCACACCTATTTTTTGCCTATTGCTAGAGAGGCTGAGAGAGAGGCAAGCCGTATTGTTAATGAGACTCTATGTACCGCTTTCTCTGTTACAATAAATTCGCCTAAAATATCAGAAAATAGAATTTTAAGAATCAAGGGAGTAAATACAACAGCTCGTTGGGATGTTAAATTTGGTATCCCGGGTACATTGGCAGGAAAATATAAAATTAGTGCTGTCATATTGCCAAACAATTATACTGGCGAGGTAGATATTGCTAAGCCAAATAAATTTGTCGCTACAATTACATATCGCGATAAGGATGGTTCATTGCTTGTTAGCCAGTGTCCTGACGATAGAGGAAGGCCTACAAAATTTGTAAATGATGAGAACAAAATAGATACAGTGATGTTAGATACAATCACTTTCCCGACTTGTAATTTCGCTCAGGATACTCCTAATGTGACTGTTGAATTAAAAATCGATATGCTTAGTTCTGAGACAAGAAAATATTCAAACATCATGTATTTGGATTGTATTTATCTGGAGCCTATAAAAGAGTAATTTATTATGAAGATGAAAACTATAAGCAAAATAGTAAGGGACTGGTTCCCGAGAGGGTTGTTCGGTTTGATGCTGACACTTTCTGTTACGGTATTCGCCCAAAGTGGCGATAAGGTTCCAAATTTGAGAGCTGTTTCCGGTATTGTAACTGATGCAGCGTTTGGAACCCCAATGGTGGGAGTTCGTGTGCAGGCGTATAATAATAGCCTCTATGCAGCAATGACCAAAGAGGATGGATCATACACGATAAACGTTCCCGAATATGTTACATCATTGATTTTCGCTCTTGAAGGGTGTAACACCTCAATGTGTCACATAACAGAAAAAAGCAGGGGAGTTGATATGAAAATGTTTCGTGATGTGTTTTCGGAGATCTATTCGAGTAGCACAAATGGTACAAAGAGTAAAACTGCTTTAATAGAGAGTATGAATGCTGATCTAAGTGTTGATCAACAGATACAATCTAAACTTTCGGGAGATGTTGTGACAACAACCCGTTCTGCACAGCTTGGAGCAGGAAATTCGATGCTTCTTGGTGGTATAAACTCTTTGAATATTAATACTCAACCGTTGATAATTCTTGATGGAATTTTTATAGATATGGAGTATCAACGCTCCACTCTTCATGATGGATTTTATAATAATATTCTATCCAATATAATGGTTGACGATATTGAGAAGGTAACCTTGCTTAAAAACGGTCTTGCTATATATGGATCTAAAGGTGCTAATGGAGTAATTCTTATAGATACCAAGCGTAATAAGAGTATGGCTACCGTAATAGACCTTTCAATTGCCGGAAATTATCAGCTTATGCCTAAATTTCCCGAAATGATGAAAGCGTCTCAGTACAGAAATTATGTATCGGAGTTATTGGCTGGAACAGGAACAAAACTGACTAATTTTAAATTCCTTAACATTGATCCCAATTATTATTATTATAACACCTATCACAATGAGACTGATTGGAAACAGGTGACTTATGACGACTCTTTTGTTCAGTCCTACAGCATCAATGTACAAGGAGGAGACGACCTTGCAAATTACAATCTCTCTGTTGGCTTTGCACTGGGCGATGCTACACTCAAAGAGAGTAGTTTCTCCAGGTTCAATCTTCGTTTGAATTCGGATATTATGTTGGCGAACAAAGTGTTTGTTCGATTTGATGCATCGTATAGTGATGTAACTAGAGATCTACGTGATGATGGAGTTCCTGAAAATGTAGACGATGCAACGATAACTTCTCCTGGTTTTTTATCCTTGATAAAATCGCCTTTTTTGTCGCCTTATGCATTTGACAATCAAGGGAATGTTTCTAGATATGTGGCTCAGAACGACGACTATCTCGATGAGGTTATAGGTTCAGAGGCCTCTTTGGCAAATCCTCTTGCAATTTTGAAAGGTGGTGAGAGCATAAATAAAAATTATTTTGCCAATCGTATGATAACTATGGCTATTACACCAAGGTATGAATTTAGTCGATATTTTTCTATTAATGAGCATTTCAGCTATACGTTGATCAATTCTGACGAAAACTACTATCTTCCAATAAATGGAACACCATCGTTCGAAATAAAAGGAATAGGTGTTGTAAACAATAAAGTTTCAGCAATGTCAGGTAGTCAGACTAGTTTTATGAGTAATACATATTTAAAATATGAAAAAAGATTTAAGGCTCATTTTGTAAATATGACAGCTGGTTTCCGTTATTTGAACAACTCTTATCAGCAGAATTCTATGATCGGTTATAATTCAGGTAACGATAAAATGCCAAATATGACAACTAGTCTTTTATACAAATTGACCGAAGGTATTGATGACAAGGATGTTTCGCTAACATATTGGGCACAAGGTAACTATAACTATAGAGAGAAATATTATCTGTTTGCGGGTCTGGGAGTTTCGGCATCATCGCGCTTTGGTGGCGAAGTAACCAGGAGTGGTGTAAGAGCATTTGGAGTGCCGTGGGGAGTATTTCCTTCAGTAGCAGGTTCTTGGGTAATCTCTTCAGAGCCTTGGTTCAATGCTAATAAGACATTTAATTATTTGAAACTTAATGCTGGATTAGATATTACAGGAAATGATGGTTTTGATGATACAGCATCTAGAACCTATTTTTCACCTGTAAGACTTCAAAATATGACAGGTCTTGCCATTTCAAATATTGGCAATAACTCTTTACAGTGGGAAGTTGTTAATAAGTTTTCCCTAGGTTTAGATGTCAATATGTTTGATAATCATCTCTCTCTCTCTGCCAATGTTTTCAGTAGTGTTACAAACAATCTGTTGTCTATTAGTGCACTCTCCTATCTGACTGGTATTGAAAATTCTTGGAGCAATGGAGGAGCACTGAAGAATTCAGGATATGATTTTTCATTTAACGCCAAACTTTTGAATTTAAAAGATTTGTCGTGGGAGTTAGGAGCAAGCATAGGTCATTATAAAAATGAGGTAACTGAGTTACCGGATAACAATCGCTCTTTCATATCTGAATCTTATAATGCGAATATTCTTACTGCGGTTGGAAATCCTGTAGGTGTTTTCTATGGATATCAGACAGATGGAGTATTCTCAACTACAGACCAGGCTTTAGCAAGTGGTCTCTTCATGATTGCCTCCACAGGAGCTAAGAATTATTTCGAGGCTGGAGATGTAATTTTCAGGAACAATGATGATAGTGACTTTGAGATTAATTCTAAAGATATGGTTGTAATTGGTGATCCAAATCCAGATTTTTACGGACATATTTTTACAAAAATCAACTATAAGAGATTTACATTGAGCTCAACGGTTAATTACTCTTTTGGAAACGATGTGTTTAATTATCAGAGAATGATACTTGAAAGCGGTAGCCGTTTTAACAATCAAACATTGGCATTGGTAAATCGTTGGACAGTAGAGGGTCAGGTAACTGATATTCCAAAAATATTTTATCTTGACAGTAAGCAGAACTCTCGTTTTTCTGATCGTTGGATTGAGGATGGATCATACTTGAAACTGAAAAACATAACGTTAAGTTATAAACTTCCGGTGTATAACCAATATATAAAGGGTATTACTGTATGGGGTGCAGCAAATAATCTATTAACGATTACTAACTATCTAGGTAGTGATCCGGAATTCTCTACCAGCAATAATATTCTTACTCAGGGAATTGATCGCGGTTTGTTGCCACAGAGCGCTAACTTCTCTTTGGGAGTTAAGATAAACTTATAAATAATATTAGTAATGAAAACAAAAGCAATAATATTTACTCTTCTTTCGGCAATAATGCTTGGGGTAACAACCTCGTGTGAGGACATGTTGAGTACCGAATCATCTATGGTTATGTTTGAAGAAGACAATGTTCTTAATCAAGCTACTGATACAGTCTACTCTGTGATGGGGATTATTCAGAAGATTCAAGTTATAGCTGATAGAACTGTTCTTTTTGGTGAATTGCGTGGTGAATTGACAGAATTGACCGAATTTGCATCAGCCGATATGCGAGCTATTAGTGAATTTTCAGTCTCAATAGATAATCAGTACAACAGACCGGCAGATTATTATGCTGTAATAAATAACTGCAACTATTTTTTAGCTAATGCGGATACTTCTTATCAGAAAAATGCTCAGTATGTGTTCAAACGCGAGTATGCGGCAGTTATGGCATTCCGTGCATGGGCTTATCTTCAATTGGCCCAAACTTATGGAAAAGTGCCGTTTGTGATTGAACCCATAACTAGTGGAGACAAAGCTATTCCAGATCTGTATCCTATATTGGATATTAAGAATATAGCGATAAATCTTATAGCGGACTTGGAGCCTATGATTGATTTAGCCCCACCTCTTTATGGAGGTATTGGTAGTTATAATTCGGAGGATTTTTTCATACCAGTGCGTCTTATCCTAGGTGATTTGTGCCTTTGGGCTGGCGAGGGTTATTACGAGAAGGCAGCACAGTACTATCATGATTATGTGTCGTCTCTAAATAGAAATTTACCGACCGGTGTTAGTAGAGTAGCTTGGAGATCTAAAGATTTTGATAATGTAGGCGATAGTTATGTCTCTTCTTTTGGTACGGAAAGAGAGGATCAACAGATCTGTTTTATTCCTATGGAAAGGGAGCATTACGCAGGTGTTGTAAGTGAATTAGAGAATATTTTCTGTTCTACAGAGGAAAATTACAATTTTTATAAAGCTACCAGGTCTAGAGCTTTGACTGAACTGGCTGCTAATCAGAAGCATTGTTATGTTTACGTAAACCCGGATATTTATGCACG
The DNA here is from genome assembly GCA_035647375.1 of Bacteroidaceae bacterium. Lineage (GTDB taxonomy): Bacteria > Bacteroidota > Bacteroidia > Bacteroidales > Bacteroidaceae > Colenecus. The sequence continues at coordinate 2,833 of DASRNO010000011.1, read as the reverse complement.
CGATACCCTATATGTTAATGCAGATACTGTATCTAATGCATTGCTTAAGGGCGATTTGCGTTTATATTCAATATTCGAGCTTAAAACAACAAAATCCTTAGAGACCTCTATGTTTTATGAAAATCAGCAGAGAATTAGAAAAATTAATCCTCAGGAAGTAGTTATGTACAGAATAGATCAGGTCTATTTGAGATATGCTGAAGCTTTGAATAGAGCGGGAATGCCTGAATCGGCTTTTGCTATTCTAAAATATGGTCTTTGCACTACTAACATTAACAGATATATAAGTCCCGAAGAGATAGCAAAAGCAACTCCATTAGGTTTGCTCTCTTTTAATGTGAATCTGTTTACTCCGGCTGATATTAGTAGCACATCTGGACAGATAACAGGAAACACTATGGGAATTCATTCAAGAGGTAGTGGCGATGCAAAAGCCAATAAATATTATAGTATGCCTATGCCGGATACTACAGCTGTGGAGTATATGTCTTTGACTGATTCTTTAGAAAAAGCTGAGTATATTAGAAATTTCCAAATAATCAAAGTTGAGGAGATGATAGCTGACGAGATGGCTTTAGAGACCGCTTTCGAGGGATTCCGTTTTGGAGATCTGATAAGAATATCACTACATCGTGGAGAGGATAAGGGTGTATATAGTGATAACGCCTATCTTGCAACAAAGGTTGCTACAAGAAAAGGTGCAGCCAATTATGATTCAGCTTTGGAGACCCTACTTAAGGGTGATGGTACAAGCTATAACCCTAAATGGTATCTACCATTGCCATAGACATTTGGTCTATTACCATGAAAAACCATATTTTTTTAACTGTTAATACGTTTTTGACAAAATAGATGAGTTAACAAAATATTTATAATAAGAGATTTGTTTTTGACACATTTTTAACTAAACTTAACAAACATGAAAAAAAGAGACTTTTTATTGGTAGGTGCTTTACTTGCCGCCTTTAGTTTGAATGCACAGGAGACTATGTTCTTCTATGGCTTTGAAAACGGAGGAGCAGACTCAACAATAGTTGATTCTATTCTACAACTCCGTTATTATGACACCTCGATAGGTGTAGATGGATATAAAGATACTCTTTTATACTTGAATTCACCTAACTATGTGAATTTTCATTATGAAGGAGACTCTTATGCGGTAATTGAAGATCCGGATGGAACGATTGATCCAATTAAGGGTCAAGGCGGAAGATATTATCTTAAGGTTGTTACCGGTCCATCATCGGCTAACACTTATGATCGCGCTCTAAAGATTAGGAATATTAAGATAGAGGATGAGACCTCTTATCGTCTCACCTTCTATATGAAGGCTCCGGGAGATGCTAAGACCTTTACCTCTTTACAGAGAGGAGTTGATTGTGCCGATAAGAACTTTGTGACTTACAACAACACAAACTTTTCTTACGATCAATCGGATTATAATCCTGACAAATGGATTCGCCGTACCTCTATGTACTACTATCTGAATGATTCCATTCAGGAAGAGTATTGTTCAGCTAACTTTTGGTGGACTGGCACTTGGGGTGGTAAGATTTATCAACCCGACAAGTATTTAGCCGCTATAGCTATGTATTCGGCGAATATGACCTATTTTATTGACGATCTCTCTTTAGTACGCTCTACAATTGGTGGAGCTGAATTTAACGGAGATTTGATCCGTATAGATTTTGGTTATAAGACAAACCTCTCTGACTTAGCTGTTGCTACCTCTTTCAAGGCTCTTGCATTAGATAATGCCTTAGTTAGTGTAGTGGCGGGAGATGAGCCTTTAGAGGTTATCTATACTGAATATCATTCTGATGGTTATATGTATATCTGGGTTGGAGCCGACTTAGAGGAGTATGACTCTACAGGCGATACTATCAGAGTGTCGTTTACCAATCCTAAGGATACTGATCACGCTTTGAAGTATACCAGTAGCCTTCGTCCTCATACTCTTGATAGAGAGTGGGACGAGACCAGATTTGTTGATGATTTCTCTGGTGAGATAGCTCTCTATAACGACGAGGTTACCGCAGTTCCTATTCCAGAACTTGCACCCAGCTTTGAATCGTCTGTTCCTGATGCCGGTTCTTTTAATCTTGATCCTGTTAATATGAATAAATTTGTCGTGACCTTTAATAAGGAGGTGTTTATCAACCCAGCTTCTGGTGTTGTTGCATATCTTCAGAAGGGGGGTTACGAAGAGCCTCTAAGCGTAGATAGTTACTCTGACGAAAAAGATATTATAACATTTAAACGTACATCTACCATAGCTCTTGATGGTGATTTTATTCTTCTTATACGTAATGCTAAGGCGGGTCCATTTGGTGATGGCGATGCTGCTCCCGATATCAAAATTTCTTTGACATTTGGATCTACAGCTTCCAGTATACCTCCTGTCTATTATGTTACTAACCATTTTGCTAATTTGGCTAATCGTATTGAGGCTGGTTGGAGTGTTGAGGCAGATAATACCATTCGTATTGGCGATGCCACTTATATTGACGATACTGCTTCCGGTACCTCTTATAGTAGCGGTTGTCGTTTGATTAAGTTTGGTGCATCTAGCGAGATAAAGGGTGGAATATATCTTTGTGGTCGTAGTGCTGATGTTGGTTACTTTAGGTTTGGTGACGGTGATAGTCTGTTCACTCTTCAGCCTGGTCAGTATTGGATAAACTATGCTGTTGCGGGATGGGATGGCAATGGTGCCCCTATCACCTTTAAGATGTATGAGAGAGATAATCCTGATTCTCCCATACTTACTCAAGTTACTACTCCCCGTGCAAAAAATGCCACATCTGGTGCTAATTTGGTTGGTGTTGATAAG
>DASRNO010000010.1:0-67195 GCA_035647375.1 Bacteroidaceae bacterium | reverse complement strand
TTAATAGTTCATAAAAGTCTGTTACAAATGTATTTTTAAATTTAACTATAAACAAATAGAAAGGCCTATTTATTTAAAAAGTATTTATCTGTTTGGAGAAATTCTGAGAACGTTAACCGAATTTGCTGGAATAACAATGCTGAACGACTCTTCAATAGTTCCTATATTTAACTTTTGAGGAGTAATAGCTTCAGAATAACTAAAGTTTTTCACATCCGGATGACTAGAGTAAAAATTTTGATCTTGCTGATTTTTTACAGTCAAATCATCGGAAGCTATAAATAATAGCTCTGCATTATATATCTCTCTCTTGGTGCTATTTATCTTAACTTTAGTTGTTTTGTCAACTGCCTCTGAGTTAACTATCTTAATGAAAATCTCACCCGTAATTGTATCTATAGTGGAAGAGGTGTAGGTTTTAAAGTCTTCTATATGGTTTTTAAAGAATGGTGAAATATGGAATGTTTTGTTACCTGTATTATTGGCAAAAAGCATCATATAGTAGTAATTACAGCTTCTCCATATTCCCCGGTTGTCAAACCAAATAAGGTTTGAGTTCCATTTGTTAAATCCTTTTTTACAGAAAAGTGGAGCATAAGCCGTCATTAACACCATGTCTGAATTTCGTTCTAAACCCGTAAAGAATGCAGCTTCGGCTAATGTTGATACAAACGCATTATTGGTGCTGTTATTAGCGAATTCTCCTACGAAAACACGAGTTGGACGTTCTCTGCTATAGGTTATTCCCTCATTTCCTCTAGTCTGATTGGAATCATATCGGGATATGTTATTATAAAACCATTCATCGCTCATATAGTAATGTTCATCCACATAGGTGTCTTGAAATTTGGAGTCGATTATTGAATAATTGCTATTGAACTCCTCTCCCGAGGCGAAAGCTCCTGATGTGCTAAAAATCGTTATTTCAGGATATTTCTCTTTGACAGCTTTATAGATAATTTCGAATCGTTCCCAGAATGCCTCTCCTTTGTTCTCATTACCTATAGCCAGATACTCCAGATTGAAAGGCTCCTTATGTCCAAGCGCAATTCGCTTTGCTCCCCATTCGCTTTTTGAATCACCATTACAGAATTCTATAAAATCCAGAGCATCTTTAACAAAGATGTCATAAAAACGTTGACGATCTTGAGCGGTTTCAAGAGGTGCAATGTAAGAGTGCCCTGCAAATTGACATGTAACTCCGTTATTTAAAACAGGTAAAGCCTTAGCTCCTAATGATTCAGCTAACAGCAGATATTCATAAAAACCGATATGTTGAGAAGTCCATGTTCCCCAGTGATTTCTAAATCCGATTCGTTCCTCTATTTGACCGATTGAGTTTTTCCAGAATACTTGTCCCCAGTAGTTTGGTCCTTCAGAAGCACAACCACCTGGAAAACGCATAAACTTGGGATTTAGATCGGCAAGAGCTTGAATCATATCTTTTCTAAAATCTCCATACTTCCCCTCCATCCAGAGTTCGCTTTTCTCTGGAATTAGAGTGACAAAATCAAGATAGAATGATCCAGATTTATTGCCAATTATTACAAGACGGCTATCTTCAGAACTAATAGCTTTAAGTAGTGCGGTATATTTTTCCCATCTCTTTTTTAACTTTTTTATAATAATGGTGTTTGAATTTATCTCTCCGTTTGCTGTTTCAAGATAGACTGTTACTGAGCCTTTATATCCTTCTCCTTGTAGGTAGAGTCCCAGATTATATTCAACTCCCGCTTTTACAGGAATTGATGGTTTCTGGGTGTTTACTGAGTAGTAGAAACCCTGGCGCTCGTTGCCATAAGGGTTTATTCCATACCCATTTGCGGCTAAACCGAAACCTTCACCGGGATTTTGGATGTCAATTTTTACACAATACTGGATATACTTTAAATCGTCGTCGTAATTATCGTTCGGATCAAAATCATAATAATTTTTATATTTTACTATAGGTTTATCCTGAACAGTAATAACAGCACCTTGTGCACCACCTTTTTTAACAGTACTCCATCCGTAAATTATTTCGGGATCGTAAGAGAACTCTTTTGTTGATCCGCCGGGAACATTGAACATTTGAAATGAGTTGTTCTGAATTAACTGAGCAGAGATACCACCGTCGTTTGATTGATTTATATCTTCGTAGAAAATTCCGTTAAGAGTAGGTGAAACATCTATACCAAGGCTGTCTATATTCAACTCTAGACTGAAAGAGGCATATCTGGAGTCGTTACTGGCGGGAGGGCCAGTGTAAGGGAATCCCTGTAGTTCAAGCATTTTAATAGCATATCTTTTACCTAATTCTCTAAATCCGGCGGTTACGAAGTGCCAGGGATCTGTTGATCCTTTACATCCTTCGGCAGAAATTATGTGTGCGTTTGGCACAAAACGGGGAAGATTGGGCAGAACGTTAGAGTTAAAAGAGAAACATGTGCCATGCTCTGCCTCATACTTTAGTTCACCGGCCAACAAATAAAATTCCTCAGGATTCAAATTAAGGTCTTTTATCAGATTGTCATAAATACCTTTTATTTTTCGGGGCCATTCGCTATCTCCAGTATTTGATTCGCCCTGATGGATTAATAATCCTTTGATTATGCCATCTTTTTGAGCCAATTTGGCCATATCTACTAACCTTTGGTAAGGATTACCGTTATATTGTTTGCAGATATCCTTCATCCAGTTCTCAGCACTTTCAAGATATGATGCATAGCTCTCTTTCTCCCATAACTCTATCTTAGCTCCGGCAACCGATACATTGATAACTCCTATTTTATGGTCAGAAGGAAGATTGGCTACCATAGTACGACCAAAAAAATCTACCGGACCAAGATTATTGCCTTCTCTGTTAATTGGGGGCTCGGCAGTATACCAATTACCCATTTTTCTGCCATAACGAGGCATATCTACCGCTGCCATAAATTGGAATCTAGAGTCTACCGGACCTTTGTCTTCATCTTCGGGACGCGCTCCGGCTTCCATATTGGATTGTCCTATACATAAATAAACAAAAAAGTTGGGGTCTGGTTTAGAGTTCTGTCCGCTTACTTGAATAGAAGAGATAGATATAATGGCTATAAGTGTAGCCCAAAGATATTTTTTCATTTAAATATATGTTAGTAAATAAAGTTATAAAGAGTTCAAAGATAGAAAAAACCGAACATAAAAACATCCAACTATTTCTAAAAGAGAAGTTATCTAATGGTGAAAGGGAGTAGATTTCCTAAAAAACAAGAGGTGTCGGTAGTACCAAGTACTACCGACACCTCTAAAATTAGTCGGGGTGACTGGATTCGAACCAGCGACCACACGCCCCCCAGACGCGTACTCTAAACCGGGCTGAGCTACACCCCGCACTAAATCAGTTTCACTCTGAGTCTCTTGTCGGCCACAAAGTTACTCGCTTTTTATAAAAGAGCAAAAAAACTGCTAGTTTTTATAGAATATTCCTTCGTCACCATAATCGACTGTTATTGGTTTAGAGCGGTCTATATCTCCTGATAATAATTTTGTAGACAAATTGTTAAGAAGTAGGTTCTGAAGAGCTCTCTTTACCGGACGAGCACCAAAATCAGGATCATAGCTAACTTGAGCTATATGTTCAATAGCCGGATCGGTAACGATTAGTTCTATTCCACTTTTTGCAAGTAATGAATAAATGTAACCAATCTGTATACGTACTATCTGCTCGATTTCCTCTTTTCTAAGAGGAAGGAAGAGTACAATTTCGTCAATTCGATTTATAAATTCTGGCCTAATATTTTGTTTCATAAGCTGTGTGAGTTCGTTTCGGGTCTCCTCTATCCACTCCTTTTTGTTACTATCTGTAAGCTTTGAAATTCTACTCTGAATATAATCGCTACCCAGATTACTTGTCATTATAATAATTGTATTTTTAAAGTTTACTGTGCGACCCTTGTTGTCAGTAAGCCTGCCATCGTCCAGAACTTGGAGTAACAGATTAAACACATCGGAATGGGCTTTTTCTACCTCGTCGAATAGTATTACAGAATAGGGTTTTCTCCGTACTGCTTCGGTAAGTTGACCACCTTCGTCATAGCCTATATATCCCGGAGGAGCTCCAATAAGTCGAGTAATAGAGAATTTTTCCTGATATTCACTCATGTCTATTCTTGTCATAAGTTTTTCATCGTTGAAAAGATATTCCGCAAGAGCTTTTGCCAATTCTGTCTTACCAACTCCGGTAGTACCCATAAAAATGAAAGAGCCTATTGGCCTTTTGGGATCTTGAAGACCGGCGCGGCTTCTACGTACAGAATTAGATACGGCATCGATAGCCTCTTCTTGCCCGACTACTCTTTTGTGGAGTTCTTCTTCTAAGCGTAGCAGTTTGTCTTTCTCGCTTTGAAGCATACGTTGTACCGGTATTCCTGTCCATTTTGATACAACTTCGGCAATATCGTCGGCAGTAACCTCTTCTTTTACCAGAGCATCTCCTTTTTGTTCGTTGTGAAGTTTTTTCTGGACAGAAGAGATATTGTCTTCCAGTTGTTTGATTTTACCATATCTTATTTCTGCCACTTTACCGTAGTCGCCCTCTCGTTCAGCTGTGTCGGCTTCGGCTTTAAGCTGTTCTATACGGAGCTTATCCTGTTGTATTTGATTTACAAAAGATCTCTCTGTTTCCCATTTAGTGCGAACCGAACTCTCTTTTAATCGCAGAGAAGTGATCTCATCGCTAAGTTGTTTTAATTTGGCCTCATCTTTTTCTCGTTTAATAGCGGCACGTTCAATCTCAAGTTGTTTAAGATGTCTACTAATCTCGTCTAACTCTTCGGGAACCGAGTCGCGTTCCATTCTAAGCTTTGCCGCTGCTTCGTCCATAAGATCTATGGCTTTGTCGGGAAGGAATCTTTCTGTAATATATCTGGTTGAGAGTTCAACGGCAGCTATTATGGATTCATCCATAATACGTACTTTATGGTGGTTTTCGTATTTTTCTTTAAGTCCCCTGAGTATGGAGATAGAACTTTGTTCGTCAGGTTCATCAATCATTACCGTTTGAAATCTGCGTTCTAGAGCCTTATCTTTTTCAAAATATTTTTGATATTCATTTAAAGTGGTGGCTCCAATAGCTCTAAGCTCTCCTCTGGCTAAAGCCGGTTTTAAAATATTGGCCGCATCCATTGCTCCTTCGCCTGCAGCCCCAGCCCCAACTAATGTGTGAATTTCGTCAATAAAAAGGATGTATTGACCGTTAGATTTTATCACTTCGTTGATCACTCCTTTTAGCCTCTCCTCAAATTCACCTTTATATTTAGCTCCGGCAACCAGAGCTCCCATATCGAGAGAAAAGATAGTTATATGCCTTAGATTTTCAGGGATATCTCCTCTATGAATTCTTTGGGCAAGACCCTCTACAATAGCAGTTTTCCCAGTTCCAGGCTCACCAATAAGAATAGGATTATTCTTAGTTCTTCTGCTTAATATCTGAAGAACTCTGCGTATCTCGTCATCTCTGCCTATAACGGGATCAAGTTTTCCCTGTTTTGCTGCATCGTTTAAATTTATTGCAAACTGGTTAAGACTCTGTGATTGATTTATCTGAGAGTTTATATTTGTATTCATAGTTTTCTATATATTATTGTTGTTTTATATATAAAGTTCAAAAAGTCTACCACAGTAACCAATTGCCAAAATGTCTGAAAAAATAATAGCGGTCTGAAAAAATGTCAGCCAAAATGGGGCTTAACTAAATAAAGTTAGGTTATCTATCTGAAGATGATATAGGTACACTGACCGATCTATTTCTTTGATAATTAGGAGTATAAGGATTGAAATTTCTAACATTATTGCCAGAGCTATTCAAGCGTTGACAATAATTCAAAAATAGTATAATATATTAAGAATAACAATGAAATATAATTTTTGCTATTTAGCTAATATTATTTCTTTATTGATTTAAATGTGTAAGTTTGCCTGTATACTAAATATAAAGGACGAATTTATATTTGATCATGGGAGAGAGTTTGATTTACATATTGGAGCTTATGTACTTCATTATAATAGTTGGTACTGTGATTGTTGTACTGCTAGAAAATCGTAACCCGGTAAAGACAATATCGTGGATAATGGTATTGATTTTTTTACCAATAATAGGTTTAGTGCTTTATCTATTTTTTGGTAAGGATACCAGAAAGGTAAGATTGATTAGCCGAAAGGCCATGAAACGTATTCTTGGTTTGTCTAAGCACGGCAATAATATAGAAGAACGGAGGCGTTGGCCCGACAGATATATTTCATTGATAAGTTTAATGTCCAAATTATCTCCACATGCTTTTTTATATGGAGGAAACTCGCTAACTATCCAGAGTGACGGTACCTCTTTTTTTCTCTCTCTACTTTTGGATATTGGACAAGCAAAAGATCATATTCATTTAGAGTTTTATATAATAGAGGATGATCCTCTTGGACGCTTGATTCGGGACGTTTTAATAGACAAAGCTCGCGAAGGAGTTAAGGTGAGAGTTCTATACGATGGTGTTGGAAGTTGGTCTATAAAAAAGAACTTTTTCAAGAGTGTTCAGTGTGATAAAATTGAAACTCAGAGCTACTTACCCGTAAAATTTCCCTTGTTGACAAAAAGAGTGAATTACCGTAATCATAGGAAGATAGTTGTTATTGATGGAAATATAGGTTACGTTGGAGGTATGAATTTAGCTTACAGATATTTGAGGGGTAATATTTGTGGTGAATGGAGAGATACTCAGTTGCGAATAGTAGGCGAGGGTGTATATGGACTTCAGACGGTATTTATAGCTGATTGGTATTTTGCAAATGGTACAATATTAACGGAAAAAAACCTACATCCGCCTATTTCTAATAAAGATGGGGCTATGGTCCAAATTGTTACGACACAGCCCATAGGAGAGTGGAAAGAGATGATGCAGGGTTATATGAAATTATTTACCTTATGTAAAGAGTATTTGTATGTTCAAACTCCTTATTATATTCCAACTGAGGGTATTAGAGATGCTCTGTGTGGAGCCGCATTGTCGGGTGTTGATGTAAGGCTTATGATACCCTTTAAAAGCGATAGTAGGCTGGTGCATCAAGTATCTTTGTCATATCTTGAGGAGATAATGGATGCCGGAGTTAAGGTGTATCGCTACAAGGGTGGTTTTTTACATTCAAAATTATTGGTGGCCGATGATTCTTTTATGACTGTTGGATCTACAAATATGGATTTCAGAAGTTTTGAGAATAATTTTGAGATAAATGCATTTGTATATGATACAGAAGCAGCCACAGAGGCAAAACAGTTATTTCTTGAAGATATTAAAAAATCATCATTAATGATTCCTAGAAAGTGGAAGAGGAGAAGTGCTTGGAAAAGAATTAACGAATCTGTTCTGCGTCTGCTTTCCCCTTTGCTCTAAAAAAAGAGAAATGTACACTACCGTAAATACGCATCTGAAAGAGATGCATATTATCTGTGAATATATCTTTTTCTCCATGTTCAAGAATAAATATTCCGTCAGGCTTAAGTATCTGTTGAGAGAAAATAAGTTCAGGCAATAGTGGTAGCTCGTATATTTGATATGGTGGATCTGCAAATATAAGATCAAACTGAAGGGTGCTTTTTTTAATATATTTAAAAGCGTCACCTTTTATGGTGACACAACGATTTGTTTTTATTTCTTCCATGGTTTTTCGGATAAAAGCATGATGTATCGGGTTTTTTTCTACCGATATTACCTGTGAACATCCTCTTGATATAAGTTCTAGACTTATACTTCCAGTTCCGGAAAAAAGATCAAGTGCTATAGCACTATTAAAATCTATAAGATTATTTAAAACATTAAATAGGTTTTCTTTAGCAAAATCGGTAGTAGGTCTCGCTTTAAAGTTTTTTGGAATATTAAAATGTCTTCTCTTAAACTCTCCTCCTATCACTCGCATAAGGTAACAGCTAAAATTTCTGATGGGACAGATGCAAAATCCATATTAGGTTCAAAACCCTCGGGATTCTCCTCTTTTAGGTAATTAATCTGATTTTCAATTCTAAATTCAGAAATGTTCTCTATAAATTCATTGAGCTTGGTAATAAATCTATTATCTGAACATTTCTCTTTTATTAAAAATAACAGGTCATTTTTTTTAGAAAAACCGGATGATTTCCAAACTCCTATAATATAGTATAAAAAATCGTTATAATCAATTCCGAAAAAAGAGTTTAAAAAAATAAGTTTCCCATTTCGGCAACATAATAGATCTATTGATGATTCCTTTTGTAGTATATACATTCTGCCAATGTTATCAATTGTACATAAATTTGATAAATAGAGGGCAATTGGGGCTATTCTGCAGTGAAATATAGCCGAAGGAAATTTTTCTTTCAGATTAAAATAGAGTGTTTTGTCACTATGTGATAGCAGATAAAAACCGAATTTCGGGATGTGATTAGTTAACAATTGTGTGTTGTTTTCAAAGGAAGGCAAATTATACTTTAAAAAATCTTTGGCTGTATCAGAGCAAAAAAAAGAATCTGGTACTGTGGTATATTCAGAGTCGGAAAAGATAATATTTATCTCTTTATAGTTCTCTTTAAGAAATGGTAGAGAGTTAAAAGCTTTGGAGAAATTTAAATCTAACGTTAGATTTTCATCTACCGAATACTCCATAAAACCCTTGTAGCTTTTGTCTATGGAGTTATATAATGAAAAACAAAATCCATCCGCACCAATGCGGATGGACAATGTGTATAGCTCCATATTTTTTTTAGAGCCCATAATAATTTATTCCCAGTTACCGGCATTATTATTGCCGCTTTTTGCATCACCAACCTTTAAACCGACATATCTTCCAAGTTGCTCCCTTTCGTCAATAAGGTTATAGAGTTCCTGATCGTCAATGCCTTTTAAGAAAGTTGTGTAAGGAGTTCTAGCCTCAAACAGAAACATGAAAGAACCTGATTTGGTAGTATCGCACCCAGTCTCCATCTCAAATTCAACACCTTTGCCATACGGAACATATCTAAGTGAGTCGGGATTTATTCTATTGTGATATAGGGAGTCGATTAAATCTATCCAAACAGTATCGCGGCTGAATAGATATTCTATTTTTCCATCTGTATCTATTTCGACAAAACCAGCTTCGGCAGCCTCGTCCCATAATTTCTTTGCTTCAGATTTTATCTTTGCCTCTTTGGCATCGCGATAGAGCGACACTACTTTTGATTCAGTCCAACCCTCGTCTATCTGTTTATCAGTTAATTCTCCTTTTTTCTTGATAACTGGAAGTTTCCCAATTTTGACAAAGTTTATTAAAGAGTCAAAACTGGCGGTATATTGCCCTTGATTTTGATTACGAAACTCAACCTGCGCTGATCTAATGTCGATAAGTCTGTTAATTACTGCTCTTTCTCTCTTTTCTCTCTCCTTGTCAAATTTGATAGGATTCATAATACTTGCGTAGACAATATAAAGTAACCCTACTACGCATAGTCCAAGCATAATATTAATGATTTTTTTCATTGAGAATATTATTTATTTAATTAAATTCGTGACACAAAAATAGAACAAATATCCTTATTTCGCTATTATATAAGCAAATTTTATTCTTATTGTTAATGTTAAATGAATTATTAGTAACTGATATAGTAAAAAATTTTCCTTTTGAGCCCACTGCAGAACAACTATCTGTAATAGAGGCTGTCTCTAAATTTGTTATATCGACTAATCAAAGGAGACTTTTTGTACTGAGAGGTTATGCTGGAACAGGAAAAACAACTTTAGTAGGAGCGTTGGTCAAAACTCTTGTACAACATAGAAAAAAAGTGGTTCTTATGGCCCCTACAGGTAGAGCAGCAAAGGTTTTTTCTCTATATTCAGAAATGGCAACTCAAACTATACATAAAAGGATTTATCGTCAGAAATCTATATCTGAACAGTATGAATTTGTCCTTAATGTGAACACTATGAAAGATACACTTTTTTTTGTTGACGAGGCTTCAATGATATCGAATGGAGGTTATGACGAATCAATATTCGGCTCTGGTAGATTACTTGACGATTTAATACAATTTGTTTATAGTGGAAAAGGATGTGCTCTTTTTTTAATAGGTGATACTGCACAGTTGCCTCCTATTGGGCAGTATCTGAGCCCAGCCCTCTCAACAGATGCTCTTACAGGTTATGGTTTAAATGTTGAAGAGATGGATATGGTTCAGGTAATGAGGCATATAGAACAATCTGGTATTCTTTATAATGCAACAGCACTGCGGGAGGTTATATCTCCGGCTGTTATGTCAAAATTTACAGAATCATCGGTTTTTAATTTTAAATTCAGATTAAAAGGATTTTCTGATATAATGAGTATTAATGGAGAGGATCTAATAGAGGAGATAGGAGGGTGTTATAGCAGGGATGGGATAGAGGAGAGTGTAGTTGTATGCAGGTCGAACAAACGTGCTATTAGATATAATAACGGTATAAGAGCAACTATATTGGGGCGGGAGGATGAAATTAATGGAGGCGATCATGTTATGATAGTAAAAAACAACTACTTTTGGATTGAAAAACTTGAAGAGGAATTAAAACAGTCTGGAAGTGATGATCAACTTCCTTTTTCCTTTATAGCCAATGGTGATACTGCTATTGTAAAGAGAGTAAGGAAAAAAAGAGAGTTGCATGGATTCCATTTTATGGATGCATTACTTGAGTTCCCTGATTATGGTGATTTTGAAATTGAAACTATTTTATTGACAGATGCACTTTTTTCTGAGGCACCTGCTCTTACCAAGGAGGAGAATGAAAAATTGTTTTTTTCATTCATGAAAGATTATGTAGATACTCCCCGAAAGCGGGATAGATTCCGAAAGATTAGGGAAGATAAGCATTTTAATGCTTTTCAGGTTAAATTTGCATATGCTGTAACTTGTCATAAGGCACAAGGAGGCCAGTGGAGAAACGTTTTTATAGATCAGGGATATATTACTCAGCAGACACAAAATGCGGAATATTATAGATGGCTATATACGGCTCTCTCAAGAGCAACAAAGAGAGTATACCTAGTTAACTGGCCTGAAATTCAAATAACCAGATAGGAGACGTATACAATATCGGCAATAGCATAAAAGACTATTTAATATTAACAACCATATCAACGGCTAAATTTACCGCTGCCTTAAGGCCATCAGGATTTTTCCCTCCGGCAGTGGCGTAATGTGGTTGTCCTCCACCACCTCCTTCTATAAGTTTTGATACCTCTTTAACTATATTGCCGGCATTTACTCGGTTAGTAAGATTATCGCTAATACTCACTGTTATAGAGGGTTTCCCATTTTCTATACAGCCTATAACTAATAGAAGATTGTGTGAGAATTGACCTCTTAACTGAAAAATTAGATCGCGAATCATGGCTTGAGAGATATCTACTATACCACTCATTATTTTTATTCCGTTGACTGTTTGAGTTTCGGAAATCATCTGTTTTTTTAACCGGACTATTTTTTCTCTTTGATAAGATTCCAACTGCCTGGTTAGTTCGTTATTATCTTGGATTATTTTTTTTACAGCGTTAACTAGTGATTGACCGGATAACAGCTCTTTAAGCTCTTTGTGGGTCTCCTGTATCTGTTCTATCATACTTTCTACAACCTCTCCTGTTATTGCCTCTATTCTTCGGATTCCGGATGCAATAGAACTTTCTGATAAAATTTTGAATATTCCAATATTACCTGTTGATGAGGCATGAACTCCACCACAGAACTCTATCGAATCACCAAATTGAACCACTCTTACCTTGTCGTCATATTTTTCACCAAAGAGAGCTATAGCTCCAAATTCACGGGCTTGTTCAATAGGAATATTCCTATATTCCGTCAAAGAGATATTTTCTCTAATTTTTGCATTAATCAAATGTTCTACTTGATTTATCTCTTGATCTGTCATTTTCTGAAAGTGAGAGAAGTCGAATCTTAAATTATTTGGTGTAACAAGAGATCCCTTCTGCTCAATATGCTCTCCCAGAACCTCTCTTAAAGCCCAATTTAGAAGGTGGGTGGCGGTATGATTCGACTCACAGGCTAATCGTTTATCAACGTCTACACAGGCCATCATTTCGGCTTCCGGATGGGTGGGAGCCTTCTCTGTTATATGAACGGATAATCCATTTTCATTTTTGGTATCAATAATAGTGATTGTTTCATATTCACTTACTAATACGCCTTTGTCACCGGACTGTCCGCCCATTTCAGCATAAAAAGGAGTTTTGTCAAGGACTATCTGAAAAAAAGTTTTGTTTTTTTGTTTAATAGGACGATATCTTAATATAGATACATTATGTTCGGTGCAGTCATAACCGGTAAATTCGGATTCGCCCTCTTTAATAATAATCCAGTCACCACTCTCTACAACTGCGGCATTTCTAGCTCTGGCTTTCTGTTTTTGCATTTCGACATCAAACTCCATTGAGTTTACTGTCATATCATTTTCGCGTAGAATCAGACTTGTAAGATCTAGAGGAAAACCATATGTATCATAGAGAGTAAATGCACTTGCGCCGCTTATTATGTTTGAACCGGCAGATCTATTCTCTACAATTATTTTTTCAAGTAACTTGATACCAGTGTCAAGGGTTCTAAGAAAAGCTCTCTCTTCTTCGGCTATTACCCTCTCTATAAGAGATTTTTGAGTTTGAAGTTCAGGATATGCACTACCCATATTATTAACCAGAGAATCAGTGAGTTTATAAATAAAAGCCTCTTTTTGTTCAAGAAATGTGTAAGCATATCTAACAGCTCTTCGCAGTATTCTTCTTATTACGTAACCTGCTTTGGCATTAGAGGGTAATTGCCCTTCTGCTATGGAAAAGGCTATTGTGCGCAGATGATCTGCAATAACTCGCATGGCTACATCGGTTTTATCGTTTTCTCCATATTTTTTGCCGGTGAGTTGGGCAATTGTAGTAATTATTGGTTGAAAAACATCTGTGTCATAATTTGATCTCTTTTTCTGTACAGCCATGCAGAGTCGCTCAAATCCCATCCCTGTATCAATGACTCTTTCAGGGAGTGGTTCAAGAGAGTGGTCAGCTTTGCGATTGTACTGCATAAAGACAAGATTCCATATCTCAATAACCTGGGGGTGATCTCTATTTATAAGTTCCCTACCACTAATTTTTGCTTTTTCACTCTTTGACCTGATATCAATATGAATTTCGGAACATGGACCGCATGGACCGGTATCGCCCATTTCCCAAAAATTATCATGTTTGTTACCCTCTATAATACGCTCTTTAGGCAGGTGTCTCTTCCAATATTCTATAGCTTCGTAGTCACGCTCCAAACCTTCATCATCACTGCCTTCGAATATTGTGACATAGAGATTTTTCGGATCAAGTTTAACAATAGATGTGAGATACTCCCAAGCATAATCGATAGACTCTTTTTTAAAGTAGTCACCAAAAGACCAGTTTCCGAGCATTTCGAACATTGTGTGATGATATGTGTCATGTCCAACCTCTTCAAGATCATTGTGTTTTCCACTAACACGAAGGCACTTTTGAGAATCAGCTACACGCTTGTATTTTATAGGACGGTTGCCTAGAATAATATCTTTGAACTGATTCATTCCGGCGTTTGTGAACATCAATGTAGGATCGTCTTTTATTACCATAGGTGCCGAGGGAACTATGTGGTGTCCCTTGGATTCGAAGAATCGTTTGAACGATTCGCGTATTTCTGTCGCATTCATCATTCCGAGCGGGTATGGGTTAAAATCAACTATATTATAGCTATATTAGTTTGCAAAGATACAGCTCTTTTATTATTTTTGCAGTAATATTGGAGCGAAATAGACTAGAAAATATAAAAAAAGAGGCTCTTCAAGAATGAGAAAGGTCTATTATCACTATGATCCTAAGGCTCGTATTTACAAACGGGTTTATCCCACTTTGGGACAAAAAGTTTTGACTTATTTTTATAAGGTGGTACGTGCTGCCTTGTTAGGTGGCCTATTTTTCCTTGTATACTATTATTTTGTCTCGACACCGTCGGTTGCTGATCTTACTAACGAAAATTCAAAATTAAGATCGCAATATAGCGTTCTATCTAGAAGAGTTGATGAGGCGATGTTTGTTTTACATGATATTGAACAGAGAGATGACAATCTTTATAGAGTATTATTGGAGGCTGATCCAATATCAGAGGCTATAAGGTCGGCGGGGTATAGCGGTACAAACCGATATGCGGAATTGATGAATCTACAAAACGCAGAACTTGTTGTTAATACGGCTAAAAAGGTTGATCT
This sequence comes from Bacteroidaceae bacterium, assembly GCA_035647375.1. Classification (GTDB taxonomy): domain Bacteria; phylum Bacteroidota; class Bacteroidia; order Bacteroidales; family Bacteroidaceae; genus Colenecus. The sequence continues at coordinate 52,928 of DASRNO010000010.1, read as the reverse complement.
ACTTTCAAAAAGATTATTCTTACAGACAAAATCTTTTGATGAGATAGTGGAGTTAAGTAAAGAACAGGAGACAAAATTGAGTTGTATCCCTGCTATTCAACCTGTTTCGAATAAAGACTTAAAACGAACAGCTTCCGGTTATGGTTATAGAATAGATCCGATATATCATACCAGAAAATTTCATTATGGTATGGATTTTGCTTGCGATACGGGTACTCCTGTTTATGCTACCGGCGACGGAGTGGTTGTCTATGCCAAATGGTCTACGGGGTATGGTAATCTGGTTGAAATAGATCATGGGTTTGGTTATCTTACAAGATATGCGCACTTAAGTGTAATAGATGTTAAAAATGGGCAGAAGGTTACAAGGGGTGAGGTTATAGCCAAAGTGGGATCGACTGGGAAAAGCACCGGACCTCATCTACATTATGAGGTTTTATTAAATAAAAAGAATGTGAATCCTGTAAACTACTATTTTATGGATCTGGATGCAGAACAATACGAGCTTATGATACAGATTGCCGAGAATCACGGTAAGGTATTTGATTAAAATTCTATATATATGGCACTTAAGACTGATAAAAATTTAAAGCTCTATTATTCCATTAAGGAGGTATCACAAATATTAGATATATCAGAATCGAATTTAAGATTTTGGGAAAAGGAGTTTCCTGAAATAGCCCCTAAGAAGAGTTCCAAAGGTTTTCGTCAATATACGGAGAAGAATATTGAGCAGTTGAAATTGATTAAACGTTTGGTAAAGGAGAAGGGTATGACATTGAAGGGAGCGCGTCAGAAAATAAAGGAAAATCCCGGAAAAATTTTAGATCTACAAGAGGTACTTACGCGTCTAAATAATGTAAAAATGGAGCTGACTTCAATTATTGATGAATTTGATTCTACTCCTCCTTACGGGAAACCGTTTTGATATTAGAGATCTTTTTTAATCCTTTTCTTATTTTTTCCACATCGGTAACACTATGTACAAGAATCTGGATAGTGCCCTCAAAAAGGCCCTCTTTTGACTCTATTGACAACTTGCTGATATTTGCGTTCATCTGCTGAGATATTACCTCTGTGACTTTACTTAAAGTACCGACACTGTCAATGCCGTTAAGATAGATAGAGACGGGGAAAAGAGTGCTTTCGGTTCTCCATTCAATCGTTACAATACTATTTCCCTTAGCTGTCTTCATTTTGGTAGCTACCTCGCACTTACGTTGATGTATAGTTACACTGCCGGATTCGTTTATAAAACCCAGAACATCATCGCCTGGAACCGGATTGCAACATTCGGCAAGATGATATTTGTGAAGGTCTTTATCGGTTATGGCTAAGGCTTTTTTAACATTTAGATTTCCTGCTTTTATCTCTTGAATAGAGATTTCGTTTTTCTCTTTTTTATCTTTCCTTTTTCCTCCAAAATTAAAGAATAGACGATTGTACCAGTTTCCAGTCTCTCCTTTGATAATGGCCTTTTCTGTCTCTCCAAGAATTATTTTTTTTTGCCCAATGGCCATCATGAGCTCATCGCGCGAATTCAATCGGTGAATAGTATAAATTTTTTCAATTTGAGATGAATTGATCTCAATATCTTCTTTCTTTAAAAATTCATTAAAGATTGCCTCTCCAAATTTCAGATTGGTTCTCTCCTCTTTTCGCAACAGGCTCTTTATTTTACCTTTTGCTTTGGCTGTGGTAACAAAATTCAGCCATTCAGGAGATACTTTCTGATTTTTTGAAGTGAGAATCTCTACTTGGTCACCACTTTTTAATTCGTAATTAAGGGCCTCAAGTTTGTAATTAACTTTTGCTCCAATGCAGTGAGTTCCCATAAAAGTGTGTATCGTAAAAGCAAAATCGAGTACAGTGCTTCCTTGAGGAAGAGTGCGAAGGTCACCCTTTGGAGTAAAAATAAATATTTCGGATGAATAGAGATTAAGTTTAATTGTATCAAGAAAATCCATAGAGTCCGGTTGAGGATCTTCTAAGATCTCTTTTATGGTTTCAAGCCACTTATTAAGTTCATTTTCATCCTCCTCGTACGAGTCTTCAGTTTTGTACTTCCAGTGAGCGGCAATACCTTGTTCTGCAATATCGTTCATTCGGTCACTCCTAATTTGTACCTCTACCCATTCTCCGCGGTAACTCATTAATGTAACATGCAGAGCCTGATAGCCGTTGGCCTTGGGCTGGCTAACCCAATCTCTTAGTCTATCAGGATGGCATTTGTATATTTGAGTTAAAGCAAGGTAAATATTGAAACATTCGTTGAGCTCGGTTTCGCGTAAGGCTGGTTCAAAAACTATCCTTACGGCAAGTATATCATATACATCTTCGAATGCGAGTTGCCCTCTGTTCATTTTACGCCAAATGGAATAGGGAGTTTTTTGCCGTCCTACAATATTGTATTTTATTCTCATCTGATCCAATTTCAGTATAATTGGCGCGATAAACTCTTTGTATGCAGTATCTCGATCTTTCTGAGATTGATGTAATTTTTTCTGAATATTGGAGTACTCTTCAGGGTGTTCATATCTGAAGCTAAGATCTTCAAGTTCTGTTTTTATTTTATTCAATCCTAACCTATAAGCTAAAGGAGCGTAAATATAGAGTGTTTCTCCTGCAATTTTATATTGTTTTCGTGGCAACATGTGCTCAAGAGTCCTCATGTTATGTAGCCGATCTGCAATTTTTATTAGAATAACACGTATATCATCTGACATGGTAAGAAGAAGTTTTTTGAAATTTTCTGCCTGTGCTGATGCTTTATCTCCGAATATGCCTCCGGCAATTTTTGTTAAACCGTCAACAATTTGTGCTATTTTAGGTCCAAAAACATTATGTATGTCATCAATGGTGTAGTCAGTATCTTCTACAACATCGTGCAGTAGAGAGGCGCATATAGAGGTGGATCCAAGCCCAATCTCTTCGCAAGCAATTTGCGCCACAGCTAAGGGATGCATAATATAAGGCTCACCGGAATGGCGTCTGACTCCTTTATGAGCTTGATTAGCAAAATTGAACGCTTTGGTAATAATCTCAATTTTTTTACGATGTTTTGTGTTGAGATAACTCTTTAATAAGTGTTGAAATGCATCATCTATAAGCTGCTCTTCATTTTGTGAAAAATATTTTTCCTCGCCCATCTTAGTCAGGTTTATCGGTTGTAAATACGTAAAGTTTTTCCCGCTCTGATTTTGTCGCTAGAGAGGTTGTTCCAATTTTTGATGTTTTTTATTGTAGTGTGATATTTTAAAGCAATTGAAGAAAGGGTTTCGCCGGATTTGATACTGTGATTTATATAAGTTCTCTTGTTTGTCATTTCGTCGTCTATGTATGAGGCTTGATTTTGTGGGAAAAAAAGATCTGTTTTGTAGAGGTGTATAGAGTCTTCAGACTCCAAAAACGGACGAATTTTATTTGTCGGTATTGTTAGAGTGTATGGTTTATAATAACCCGGAATAATATCTCTTAGATATTGTGGATTTAATGAACGTAACTCCTCAATTTGTATTTCGCAGAAATGAGATATCTGTCCTAGATGAATATTTTTTGTGATAATAAGTGTATCTGTTACTGAGAGTGAAAGAGATTTCATCGGACAAATGTTATGTTCGTTGTAATAGGTCATTATATAATTCACGGCAATAAAAGCGGGTAAATATCCTCTTGTTTCTCTGGGAAGATAGGGATAAATACTCCAAAAATCTCTTTTATTTCCTGAGCGAACAATGGCTTTGTTTACATTTCCGGGACCACAATTATATGCGGATATTGCCAGGTTCCAATCTTTAAAAATATTGAATAGATCGCGAAGGTATCTGGCAGCAGCATCCGTCTGTTTGATAACATCATATCGGTCATCTACAAGACTATTTACATTGAGTCCGTAAACTCGTCCCGTACTATAAATAAACTGCCACATACCTGCTGCACCCATTCTTGAATATGCATTAGGTTTTAGAGCGGATTCAATTATTGGTAGATATTTTAATTCTAAGGGTAGATCATATTTTAATAGAGCTTCAACGAATATCTCCTCGTATATGGTAAACATACCTAGCACATACGATACCAGATTTCTGTTACGAATGGCATAGGCGTCGATAGCATTACGTATATATTGATTGTAAGGCATCTCTACTATTGTTGGTAAACTCTGAAGTCTTTTTATATAAATAGAGTCGCTGAATAGAGGGTTCTCTGAGCTATGATAACAGCCGGTATCTATAACCAGATAGTTTTGGGCATACCACAGGCAAAGCAGGCTGTCTACATTAAAAGTTAAACTTTCCGGATAATCACCTAAGGAATCGGTTGGTAAAGCGAATACCGGCATGACTAGTTCTGTATCGGATTCTATTACGGAAACAGCCAATGGGGTCTCTCCTTTGGCTATAAGGGAGATTATTGATAGAACGGTTACCGTAAAGAGAAATATATTTCGAGTCACATTCATAAAATAAAGGGTTAAAAATTAAATGCCAGATTAAAACCAATACTACCGGTTTTTGTGTCTATTATATCGGACCTCACTTTAATACTCAAATCACGAGATACATCGAAAAGAGAGAGTTCTGCATCAACATAGGCGTCAATAACCGATATTATGTAGACTCCAGCAAAAGCGAAGATACTTAAATCTCTATATCTTCTGTATTTGTCTTTTCTGTTTTTTAATACATCTTTTAGCCACTCTTTATTGGATTCGTAGTCGAACCGAGGAGGTAGAAAATTTTCATAACTTTTGGTCTCGGGATTATTGTCCATTATATCCAGATAAGCTTGGGAATAATCTGAATACATCTGTCCATTCCATGATAGAGCGTAGGCACAACCTAGAATTCCGCCGAAAACCACAGGAAGTTTCCAATATTTTTTGTTATATATTTGTCCTCCACCAGGAATTAAAAGAGCCATCCAGGTAGCTCTATATGGGTTTGGTTCCCAAAAATGGGATTTTTTTTCAGTAAGAATAGTGAAAATACTGTCTTGCTCTCTCCACGATAATTTGCTCACCTTAAAAAGATCAAGCTCGGGTATTATTAATTCGACAGAGTCGTCTAAATAGAAGGAATCAACCATAATGTTGTGGCGTAAAATCTCTTGATCCCAAGATATACTGTCTAATAGTAGATTATAAAGAGTGTCTAATTTAGCCTCTTTTAGATTGTCAGAAAAGAACTCAGCTTTTGATATTGTTTGTCCGAAAACCTTGAATTCTGCTCCGAATAAAAGCAGATAAACAAAAATAGAATATATGAGTGATCGGGTTATCACGTTTTTTGTTTGGAACTGTCAAGTAATTGTAATATTCTTCTCAGTTCAACATCGTTTTTGAAAGCGATGTTTATATTGCCTTTTCCTGTCTTTGAACAACTGATCTTGACTGGTGAGTTAAAATAATCGGAGAGCTGTCTACTCACTGGCTCAAAAACCTTAGCCAAATTCTGTTTACTATGTTTTGTGTTTTTAGAGCTTTTGTTGATAGATTTTACTTTTTCTTCTACAGCTCGAACAGAAAATTTTCCCCCTTTTATTTGGTGAAAAAGATTAATCTGATCTTTTGTATCTGCTAAAGATAAAATTGCACGAGCATGCCCCATGTCAATAATTTTATTTTTTAAAGCCACTTGGATCTCAGCCGGAAGTTTTAAGAGACGTATATAGTTTGCAATAGTGGCTCTTTTCTTTCCAATTTTAACACTAAGTTGCTCTTGGGTAAGATTGTACATTTCAAGTAGATTTTGACAGGCTAAAGCTATCTCCATGGCATTCAGATCTTCTCTTTGAATATTTTCAATTAGAGCCATTTCCATCATATTCTCATCGTCTGCTGTGCGGATATATGCAGGAATGGTTTCTAAACCAGCCATGCGTGCTGCACGAAACCGTCTTTCACCGGCAATAATTTGATAATCTTCGTCTTTGACTTTTCTTAAAGTTATAGGTTGTATAATTCCGATTTCGTAAATAGAGTCTGAAAGCTCTTTTAGAGTCTCTTCGTCAAAATCTTTGCGAGGTTGGTCAGGATTTACACTTATTTGAGAAATAAGAACTTCTCTGATTGATGAAGATCCTTCGGTTCGAACAATGTCGGTAGATATCAGTGCATCAAGGCCTCTTCCCAATGCTGTTTTTTTTTGAGCCATTTCTTATCTATTTCTAGTTATGATTTCTTTTGCCAAAGCCAGATAATTTTTTGAACCTCGGGAATTGGCATCGTAAAGTATAGCAGGAACTCCGTAGCTTGGTGCCTCACTTAATTTTACATTTCGGGATATGATTGTTTCAAATACTAACTCTTGAAAATGTTTCTTAACCTCATCGTATACCTGATTACTAAGCCTTAGTCTTGAATCGTACATAGTGAGTAGAAAACCCTCTATATCAAGAGTGGTATTCAATTTATTTTTGATTATTTTAATAGTATTGAGTAATTTACTTATGCCTTCTAATGCGAAGTATTCGCACTGTACAGGTATTATAACGGAGTCGGATGCAGTTAGGGCATTTACCGTTATCAGGCCCAAAGAAGGAGAGCAATCAATTAAAAGATAGTCGTAATCGTTCTTTATCTGATATATAACCTGTTTCATTACTTTTTCACGAGAATCCAGATGAAGCATCTCAATTTCTGCTCCTACAAGATCAATGTGTGAAGGAAGAATATCTAATCCATCAATATCGGTGTGATGTATAGCCTGGTGAGGGTCTCGTTTATCAATCAGACATTCGTAAATAGTATTCTCTAAAGTCTTGATATCTATACCTAATCCAGACGAAGCATTGGCCTGGGGGTCAGCATCAATTATAAGTACTTTTTTTTCAAGAATCGCTAGAGAAGCACCAAGGTTGATAGTTGTTGTTGTCTTGCCTACTCCGCCTTTTTGATTAGCTAAAGCAATTATTTTTCCCATTTATATAAAATAATCCGATTAAACTTCAATAAACACAAACATAGATAGAGGTCTCTTTGTATCGCTCCTAACATACCGAACAACAGATCTAACACTAAAATGCAGATCGGAGAAGACAAATGATTGTTTTGTAAAATTCTCCACTTTGAATAATGGTACGGTAGATTACAAAGGTAACAACAAAAACGGTTTATGTAAATAAAATAGTTACTTTTGTATATACAGATTATTAATCAATCCGGGATATATGAGATACTATCTTGTAGCGGGCGAGGCATCGGGAGATCTGCATGCCTCAAATTTGATGAGTGCATTATTAATAGATGATAGCGAGGCCGATTTTCGTTTTTTGGGGGGAGATTTGATGTCTAAAATTGGAGGATTCAGAGTGCATCATTTCAGAGATACGGCCTATATGGGAATCTGGCCTGTACTGGCCCATATCCAAACAATATTTAAGAGAGGCAGAGAAATTTTTCGAGATATTGCTACATGGAATCCCGATGTTGTTATTTTGATTGACTGTCCGGGATTTAATCTACCTATCGCATCATTGGTTAGGAAGAAACTTTCAATACCGGTTGTTTATTATATATCTCCAAAAATTTGGGCTTGGAAGAGTTACAGGATTAAGCGTATTAGAAGAGATGTAACAGAATTATTCTCTATTTTGCCCTTTGAACCGGCGTATTATAAGCAAAGAGGATTTTCTGTTAAGTATGTTGGGAATCCCTCTCTTGACGCAATCGAGGAGTTTCGGAATAGCTCTAGTTCGGGGAGAGATTATGGTGACAAGCCCTTACTTACACTTTTACCTGGTAGCCGAAAGCAGGAGATTAAACGTAATCTTTCGATTATGTTAAAAACGGTTAGAGAGATAGATGGGTTTCAAATTGTAGTGGCAGGAGCTCCGAGTATTGAAAAAGAATATTATCAATCTTTGTTGAAAGATACAGATATCAAGGTCTTTTTTGAACAGACTTATGAGCTGCTTGAAAAATCGTATGTGGCTATAATCACATCTGGTACAGCCACCCTTGAGACAGCCCTGTTTGGGATTCCGCAGGTTGTTTGTTACTATATGCCATTTGGAGGAGTTGTGAGTTTTTTGAGAAAAATGTTTCTAAAGATTAAATATATATCTCTTGTTAATATAATAGCGGGCAGAGAGGTTGTACCTGAACTTGTGGCTGGTAAAATGACAGCGACAAATCTAAAAAAAGAGCTATTACCTTTACTGAGCGATACTGAAGAAAGAGCGAAACAGCTTAAGGGATACAACGATGTTCGTAAGTTGCTTGGACCTACAGGCGCTTCGAAAAATGCGGCAAGAGGGATTATCCGGTTATTAAAAGAAAAAAGATAGTATCATAAGATATACCGTGGTAGCCGGAATAGCTATAAGAGTGCTATCGAATCTATCAAGAAGCCCCCCGTGTCCAGGTAAAATCTTACCGGAATCTTTTATTTTCAAACTGCGTTTTAACAATGATTCTACTAGATCTCCAAGAGTACCGAAAACAACTATTACTACAGCCATTCCTATCCAAGCCCATATAGGTAGATGTCCATAAACATTAGGAATTGAGAGAGATAATATTAAAGAAGCGGCTATAGAAAAAATAGCGCCCCCAATTGAACCTTCCCACGTTTTGTTAGGTGATATATGTTCAAACAGTTTGTGTTTGCCAATAGTTCGTCCCACACAATAGGCACCAATGTCGTTGCACCATATAATTATGAAAAGGGTAATAGGAATCAGATAACTGTAACTATTAGGCCCGCAAACCTTATCAATATTAAAAGCTAGTGTGGTTAGAAGAGAAAATGGGAATGCTACATAAACTAAGCCCAAAACACTTAAAGCTAAGTTAGTAATTGGATTGTTGCTTTTCAGAAAGAGTTCTCGTACAAAGAGATATATCAAAGAGAGTAGAAAAGGAGCGAAAACAGTAGAATTACTTAAACCGGAATTATATATAAAAAAAGCCAAAAATAGAAGTAAACCTGAAAAAGGTACCCAAATAGAACTTAAATAGACATTCTGAAGTCTATTTATAAGCAATACATACTCTTTTAAAGTGAGCATTACAATGATGGCAAACAGTCCGGCAAACCAGAATTGTCCAGATAATAGACAAAATATAACTAGTATGACAAACAGTACTCCTGTAATTGATCTTTTTAATAGTTCCACAAGTTTTATTTGTACTTTAAGTAAATATTTATAAGCTTATAGTATACATAACGAATTTAATTATTGTTGCTATCCATAATCTCATCGCTCCTTGAAGACCAAGGTCTTTTACCAAAAATTTTTTCAACATCTTCGGCAAAGATAACTTCGAGTTCAATTAATTTTTGCGCTAGTTGATGATGTCCTTCGGCGTTCTCTGAGAGAATTTTCTTTGCTCTAGCATACTGTTCGTCTATTAGAGTTTTAACCTCTGAGTCAATCATTTCAGCGGTTTTATCACTGTATGGTTTTTGAAAAACATACTCTTCTGAACTATTATAATAGCATAAATTGGCCAGTTTGTCGCTCATTCCGGCATAAGCTATCATACCGTAAGCCTGTTTGGTAACTCTCTCAAGATCGTTCATTGCCCCTGTGGATATATGGCCTATAAAAAGTTCTTCGGCAGCTCTCCCTCCAAGAGTGGCACAAATTTCGTCGAGTATCTGTTCTTTGGTTGTTATCTGGCGTTCTTCCGGTAAATACCATGCGGCGCCAAGTGCCCTTCCGCGTGGTACTATAGTGACTTTTACAAGAGGATTGGCATGCTCCAAAAGCCAGGAAAGTGTGGCGTGTCCAGCTTCATGTAAAGCGATTGTTTTTTTCTCGTTAGCTGTAAGTACTTTGGATTTTTTTTCAAGACCTCCAACAATACGGTCTACAGCCGATAGAAAATCATCTTTACCTATTGCGTTTTTGTTGTGACGGGCAGCAATAAGAGCAGCTTCATTACAAACATTGGCTATATCTGCTCCCGAAAAACCCGGAGTCTGTCTTGCTAAAAAATCTATTTCTACGGTGTCGTCTAGTTTAAGATTACGCATATGTACTTTAAATACAGCCCTACGTTCATTTAGATCAGGTAGATCAAGATAGATCTGGCGATCAAAACGCCCGGCTCTTAGAAGTGCTTTGTCTAATATGTCAACGCGATTAGTGGCTGCAAGAATAATAACACCGCTGTTGGTCCCGAAACCATCCATTTCGGTTAGCAACTGGTTAAGGGTGTTCTCTCGTTCATCATTACCACCCATTGCCGGATTTTTGCCCCTAGCTCTTCCAACGGCATCGATCTCGTCAATAAATATTATGCATGGTGCTTTTTCCTTAGCTTGATGAAACAGATCTCTAACTCGCGATGCACCAACACCTACAAACATCTCTACAAAATCAGATCCTGAAAGTGAGAAAAAAGGAACATCAGCCTCGCCGGCAACAGCTTTGGCTAAAAGTGTTTTACCAGTTCCTGGAGGGCCTACAAGCAGTGCGCCTTTAGGGATTTTTCCTCCTAGATTTGTATATTTTTTAGGGTTTTTCAAAAACTCTACTATCTCTTCAACCTCCTCTTTGGCTTCAGGATATCCGGCTACATCTTTGAAAGTAATTTTATCAGATTTTCCTTTTTCAAAAAGCTTGGCCTTTGACTTTCCTACATTAAATATACCCCCTGCACCTCCTCCTCCAGCACCTCTTGACATTTTTCTCATAATAAAGACCCAAATGAATATGAGCAGAATAAATGGCATAAAACTCCAGAATATGTCGCTTAGCATCCGGTCTTTCTCTTTATACTCAATATTTCCTTTGAACTGCCCATCTTTCTTGGCCTGATCAAGGAAATTTTGTAGACTCTCCATTGAGCCTATGCCCACTATCACTTTTGGTGATTGAATTCCGTCTTTCAGTGCGCTTTCGTTAAAAACATGATATGCTGAATCTGGAATTATAAAAAGTTCCAGATCATTGGCGTTGGAATAGATAATAATATTTTGAGCGTAACCTCTCTCAACGTATTCTTGGAATTCGGTGTATCCGGCTTTTTTTGTAAGTTCAGATTTGTCGTTATTCAGAGCAATGTACACGAATCCAATAATTATTAGAATATAAATCCAAGCAACATTGAATTTAGGCATTCTTTTTTTTGTATTGTTATTACTTTTGTTATTCATTATTCAGCTTATATTTTAGTGCCATTAATATTTGTAAAAATAGCAGTTTAGTATATAAAGTTATTCAATCCATATTGGGAATGTTTGTTAGAGTAGCATCTGCCCAGAGATTTTCAAGATTATAGAAACGTCTTAATTCAGGCGTGAGAATATGAACTATAATATCTCCGTAATCCATAGCGATCCAATGAGCATACTTTACTCCCTCAACAAAAAAGGGAGATATAGAGTTTTTTTCTTTGACAATATCTTTGATAGAATCAGTAATAGCGATAATTTGATTGGGAGTATTGGCTTGGCAGATTATAAAATAATTACATATAGAATCTTCAATATTGGTTAGATTGATAATTGTGATATCCTCTCCTTTTTTTTCTTGGATTCCTTCTATAATACTGTTTTGCAGATTCTCTGTTTCGATCATTAACTTTTTTTGATTTAGATGGGTGAATAAAAACGTCTATATTATTATAGCTTACAAAAGTAAGCCATTTTTTAATAATGAAACGTACTGAAAATCTAATCTTTCTTTTTTTAGGGTTATTTTCATATATATTAGAGGATTACAACTTTCATATTTGATGTTATGTGGTCTAGTAAAAATAGTGGATTTTGGGTTTGAATGTCATAAAAAAATTCTATCTTTGCGCCGCTAAAAGATGCTTTATTGGGCTATGGTGTAATGGTAACACTGCAGATTCTGGTCCTGCCTTTCCTGGTTCGAGTCCGGGTAGCCCAGCTAAAATTTAAGAGTGGAGGATCTTTTTATTAAATTAAGGAGGTTTTTTACTCTTAAACTTAATATTACGGCTCTAAGGCTGATTGAATAGTGGTGATACAATTGCAATTTTTAATCTTTAGAATCCTCCTGATCTTTGGTTTCCTTCTCTTTCTCCATATTCTGATCACTATTTTTTATCTGATTTAACAGATTCTCAGCCTCTTCTTTTAACGCGGAAATTTTTTTCTGAATATCATTTACAAGAGTGTTGCCCGATTTGCTTGAAGAGGAGAGAAATCCCAAATTATTTTCGTAAGTCTGTATTTCACTTTTTAACGCTTCATATTTACGTGTCAAGCGATCTTTTTTTGAAGAAAAATTGCGATTCCCTCTAAAATAGTTCTCTCTTGCCGGGCGTTCGCGTAAATTTAGAGTATCAGATAAAATACTAAAAACTCTACTGTACTCCTTGTTAAGTTTATCCTTCATCTTAAAAGGCACGAACCCTATACTGCTCCATTCATAAATCAAATCTTGTATCTCCTTTTTATCGCTTTCGGTAACTATTGAAGGATCATAAGAACTCAATTTTTCAATAATCTCTTTTTTTCGACTCATATTCTCTATCTCGTTGGAGCGATTAGCGGAGTTTTTCTTGGCTCTTTGCTCAAAAAAATAGTCACATGCACCGATGAATCTTTTCCAAAGCGTAGTATTATGTTTTTTTGGTATCGGCCCTATCTCTTTCCACTCTTTTTGTAATAAAATTATTCTATCTCCAGCCTTTTTCCAATCTGTACTATCTTTTAGTGACTCCACCTCTTCACATAGTTTGATCTTTTTTTCAAGATTGTTGCCCATGTTTTCTTTGACAGATTTAAAAAACTCCCCCTTACGTTTAAAAAACTCATCACAAGCGTTACGAAAACGCTCAAAAATTTTTTGGTTATATTTTTTGGGGACGAATCCTATGCTTTTCCATTTCTTTTGGAGAGCTATAACTTCTTGAGTTTTACTATTCCAGTGTTGAAATTTTACAAGAGAGTCATAATCTATGCTCTCAATAATCTCACATATTACAATTTTTTGATCATAATTATTTCGCTCAATTTTTTTCAACTCTTCAAAATGCTCTTGATAGCGGCGATTGACAATTTTAGAGGCCGACTTGAATCTATTCCAAATTTCTTCGCGGGAGTCTCTGGCAATCGGTCCGGTCTCGCGGTATTCTTGATGAAGTTTTTGGAGTTGATGAAAAGCTGATACAGCATTACTCTCTTTGATTAATTTCTCGGCCGACTCGCAAAGACGGATTTTTATCTCCATGTTTTTTTTGAAGTCGTAATCACGAAACTCATTATTTAGTTTCTGTATATCATAAAAATGCTCTGCGTATTGTTGAAAAGATTTCCAAAGCTTTGATGCTTGATTGGCGGGAACTTCTTTTATCTCTTTCCACTCCTGAAGGAGCGTTTTGAAATCGTTATATGTGACAGGTTCAGTGTTAGCTCTATTAACAAGATCTTTAAGACGTTCTAAAATGTCTAATTTTTTTTTAAGATTCTCCTGTTTTAAAGCTTCCTGAGCCTCCAGAGCAGATGCTCTGTTCTCTTTTATAATATTTAGAAGTTTTTTGAATTGCTCTTCTATTGGATCAAGTTCCGGGACAAAATTTTCGGCTTTACCTCCGGCATCGATAAATTCTCTTAAAGCAGATTCGCGGCCAGCCCTTAAGGCTTTATAGAAAGATTGTTTAAGTGTATCTAATTCGTGTTTGGTGGTAGTAGAGGGGGTTTCGTTTACAATGTCCTGTAGTTTGGCAATAATATCGTCAGTAGATAGTAATCCTGGTGCTGGAGTGAAATGAGGCTCCTTTTGATCGGCACCATCTCTAACTTCCGAATTTTCTTCTAGAGAAGAATCATCATTTTTTGATAATTCCAATTGATTATCTACCGGTACCTTTTTTTCGTCAATTGTTGGCACTTTTTCTTCGTCAACCGGCTGAGCTTTTTCTTCACTAACCGGCTGAGCTTTTTCTTCGTCAACCGGCTGAGCTTCAGCTGAACTTTCAGTTTTTCCGGTCACGGGATCAGATACCTGATTTTGCTCAATATTTAACTCCTCATCAAGAGGGTTTTTTAATTCCTGAATATCCATTTCACATTAGTGTATACTAAAGTGCAAATATAAGATAATAATATCGTAAACGCTATTTGAAGAATCATTTTTTATAGTTGACCGGAGGAAGATATTTTTTATGACATAAAAAATATAACTGTTATATATATAGCCATACCCATAAGATCATTGGTTATTTGAATGAATGGTCCGGTGGCTATTGCAGGATCAATATGAATTTTTTCAAATAACAACGGCAGAAGAGTTCCCCAGAGAGTTGCAAAAACAACCACTATGAAAAGACTTATGGGGACGGCAAAGGAGAGTGGAGATATAAAACCAAACCTAAGCAGATTGAATATAAATACAAGTAAAGATATAATGGTGGCATTGATTAGAGCTACAATGGATTCTTTACATATTTGTCTCCAAATATTAGATGTGTTTAGAGATTTGTTAGCCAGACCCTGAACCACCAGAGCAGATGATTGCGTACCTACGTTTCCTCCTGTTCCACCTATAAGCGGAATAAAAAGTATAAGCTCTGGATGTAAAGCGAATGTCTTTTCAAAATCGCCAAGAATAATAGAATTTCCTATTCCTCCCAGCATGCCGATAAGGAGCCAAGGAATACGGGCTTTAGTCTGCTTTAAAACACTATCGGCACTCTCAACATCTGTAGTTATACCTGACGCTAATTGATAATTACGCTCCTGTTGTTCACGTAATTCATCGATTACGTCATCTACGGTAATTTGCCCCTGTAATCTTCCAAAACGATCTACCACAGGTACAGCTACTAGATTATATTTTTCAATCATCTGGACAACGTCTTGTATTGGAGCGTTAACCTTAACAACTATTAGATTCTCTTCCATAACGTGTTTAACCTTGGAAATTGATGGATTAGTTATCATTTTTTTAAGAGGAAAGAGACCTTTCAGTTTGCAATCGTCGTCAATAACATAAACGTTGTATATTTCGTCAAGGTTTTTTGCTTGTACCCGCATCTCCTGAAGGCATTCCGGCATACTCAAATTTTCATTAACAACAACCATTTCGGTACTCATAAGACCTCCGGCGGTATTTTCATCGTATTGCATCAAATCTATAATATCGCTTGCTTGATCTATATCTCCGATGTGTGAAATAATCTCTTCTTGTTTCTCCTCGTCCATTTCGCGGATGATCTCTACAGCATCGTCTGTGTTCATGTAATCAATGAACTTTTTTGCAATGGTTTCAGATGGGAGTTTTTTGAGAAGTTCTATTATGACCTCTTCGTTCATCTCTGTCAAAACATCCGCAGCAGTTTCGTCGTCAAGCTGTTTATATACAAAATGAGCCTCTTCAGTATCAATAGAGTCGCAAAGTTCTGCTATGTCGGCGGGGTGCAGTTCTGACAATACAGATTTGAGCATTTTGTCATTTTTAGTCTTGATGAGCTCTTCTATTTTATCTAAAAAACTTTTTTTCATATCACCCTTCTTTCAGTATAAAATATTTTGACTCTTTATATCTCTTTTTTTCTCATTTTTACAATTTGTAGTGTCAACTCAATAAAGTCATCAACTGATAATTGTTCAGGTCTTTTGTCTAACCATTGATACTCAGGGAGAGGAGCGTTCTTGCCCAGTATGGATTTAATAGAATTTCTCAACATTTTTCGTCTCTGTCCAAATACCCCTTTAACGACTTGTCTAAATAGAACGTTATCACACTCAAGCGATACTCTATTGTTACGCGTCATCCTGATAACCGCACTTTTAACTTTGGGAGGTGGATCAAAAACGTTTTCGTCAACAGTAAATAGATATTCGGTGTTGTACCACAACTGTATAAAGACACTTAGTATTCCGTAAGATTTGCTTCCTGGAGTGGCGACTATTCGGCACGCCACTTCTCGTTGAACCATTCCTGTACAACATGGAATAAGATTCTTGTTGTCCAGCATTTTAAAAAAAATCTGACTCGAAATATTATAGGGGTAATTGCCCGTTAGTACAAATTGTTGCCCATCAAAAAGAGATTCAAGTTGAAGTTTAAGAAAATCTTTCTCAATTATATTATTACTAAGATCCGGAAACAGAGAACGTAGATAAACCACAGATTCGTGATCAATTTCTACCATTTTAAATGGTCTGTTTTTAAGTTTTAAGAACTGTGTCAAGACACCAGTTCCGGGGCCAATTTCGAGTATAGGAAGTTTAGCACAGCTGTCAACTGTGTCTGCTATGGCTTGAGAAATAGCAAGATCTTTTAGAAAATGCTGGCCTAAGTGTTTTTTCGGTTTGACACTCCGCATCTATATCATCCATATAAGGAAAAAATAGGTTAACAACTAAGCAAAATTGATAGGTTAAATCTCAAATTGACAAATAACCTGTTAACTTTGCAGCTCTTGAAAGGTTTTTTCAAGCGGCAAAGGTATAAAATATATGAAATAATTGACTCCTGAAAGGTGAAAAAGATAATATCTAATTCGTTAAAAGCGGGAATACCGTTGCTATTAGCAGCGATTATTTTTATGTACACTTATAGAGATTATGACTTTTCTAAATTCAGTCAAAATCTTAGTGAATTTAATTTGTGGTGGCTGTTATTTGCCCTGAGTTTTAGTCTGATAAGCCCTATTATGAGAGGTTTAAGATGGAAACAACTGCTTGCAAGTGTAGGTTACGATGTACCGGCATTGGATAGTATTTTAATTGTATTTACCGGATATGCTACAAATATTATTATTCCCAGGATTGGGGAGATTTCTAGATGCGCCATTCTAAATAAAAACAATCAAGTACCTTTTGCAAAGGGGGTAGGAACATTGATGGCAGAGCGTTTTGTAGACTTTGTTTTGTTGATAAGCATCTCTTTAATCACATTTATTTTACAATTTAATCAGTTTATCTCTTTTTTTAAATCGGCAAACAACATAAATGTAGAGTCTACAGAGAGTTCTGGACAGGGTGGTAAAGGAATTTTTATTATGATTGCTGTTATTTTGGTGGTGCTATTGATTTTTATGTTATGGAAAGGAAAAGGAGAGAAAATTTCGGAGAGGATAAAAAAAATTATTTTTGATATTTGGACCGGTTTTTTGGCTTTAAAAAAGGTAAAAAATATTCCTTTATTTCTTTTTTATTCTGTGGCTATATGGTTCTGTTATTATTTTGAATTGTATATTGCATTTTTTTGTTTAGAAACAACAGCCAGCCTGGGAGCAATGGTGGGACTTGTATGTTTTGTGGCGAGTAGTTTTGCTGTTCTTGTTCCCACTCCTAATGGTGCAGGTCCATGGCATTTTGCTATAATTGTTATGTTGGGACTTTACGGAGTATCGGTTCAGAGTGCTCAAACTTTTGCGTTGGTATTGCATACGGCACAAACGGCTACATTTTTATTAGGAGGAGTTGTTGGATGGCTTATATTACAATTTCATCATAGAAAATAGGCGGGAAAATATAGAAATCATTTAACCTCCTTTTTGGAACATTTTAAAATGTATATACTTTCTAATAATACGGCCAATATTATTAAATTAAAAAAGTGTATATTTGTTGACATATTTTAGAAAAAACTTAAATTATTACAACTTATGAAAAGAATCAAAATTATGACAGTTACCGCTCTACTATGCGGATCTTTAGCTATTTCGTCATGTATCGGCACTTTCGGTTTGACTAATAAAGTGTTGGACTGGAATAGAGGTGTAGGCGATAAATGGGTAAATGAGCTGGTATTTATAGCACTTCACGTGGTGCCAGTTTATGAGATTTCTATCTTTATCGACGGTATTATTCTTAACACTATTGAATTTTGGACAGGATCCAATCCGATAGCAGCAGGTCAGACTCAGAAGATTCAAGGAAATAATGCGGAATATATGGTTGTTTCAACTGGAGACGGATATAACGTATCTTGCGGAGATAAGTCTATGGATTTGACATTCAACCAGGAGAATAGTAGTTGGAACGTCGCTGTTAATGGGGAAAATAGAGAATTATTCAGAATAAATGCTGACGGTACCGCTACTTTGTCTAACGGTAAGAATGTTTCTATGAATGCTGCCGGAATGTTGGCTGCAAGAGAATCTATAGGTAGTTTTTATTTTGCTGCTCGTTGATGGAGCATCCGGAAAATAACGAAAAATATAAAGGACTGACGGTAAATAAGGGGATTGAACAACCTTTGACCGTCAATCCTTATTTTAGTACCAATCGTTTTGTCAAAAAAAGAGTATTAACCCCTGGAGAATATGTTGAAGGGATAGTTAAGGGAGATATAACTGTGTTAAGCCGTGCAGTAACTCTTGTTGAGAGTGTTCTGCCAGATCATCACTCTATGGCGCAAGAGGTTATAGAAAAATGTATCCCTTTTTCGGGAAACTCTAAGCGAATTGGAATAAGTGGAGTACCCGGCGCTGGAAAGAGCACCTCTATTGATACTTTTGGGTTGCATATACTTAAAGAGGGTGGGAAACTTGCTGTTTTAGCCATTGATCCAAGTAGCGAGAGGAGCAAAGGAAGTATTCTTGGAGACAAGACAAGAATGGGAAGATTATCTGTTCATCCCTCGGTATTTATACGTCCCAGCCCTTCGGCCGGAACCCTGGGAGGTGTGGCACGTAAAACTCGTGAAACAATAGTACTTTGCGAAGCCGCAGGTTTTGATAAAATATTTGTGGAGACAGTGGGCGTGGGTCAGAGTGAGATAGCTGTTCATTCAATGGTTGATTTTTTTCTACTCATTCAACTTGCCGGAACCGGAGACGAACTTCAAGGGATTAAGAGAGGAATAATGGAGATGGCAGATGGAATTGTAATTAACAAGACAGATGGGGATAATATAGAAAAGGCTAAAATAGCTGCGACACAGTTTAAAAATGCATTGGCTCTTTTTCCAAAACCTGATAGCGGCTGGAGTCCGAAAGTGTTAACTTATTCTGGGTTTTTTGAACTTGGAATAGAGGAGGTTTGGGATATGATATGGGAATATTTTAGGTTTGTTAAAGAAAATGGTCATTTTCAGGTTAGACGCAATGAACAGGCTAAATACTGGATGTACGAAACTATAAACCAAGCCATAAGGAATGATTTTTACAATAATCCTAAAATAGAGTTACTACTAAAGGAGAAAGAGATGAAAGTTCTAAAAGGTGAATTGACCTCTTTTCAGGCTGCAAATCAACTTCTTGATCTATATATTGGCTGTGAAAATTCTAAATAAATAGAGATTGTACAGAAGCAAATAATTATATAGATAATATTCTTAGAACGTTGACAAGTTCTTCTTTCAAGAGCTTGTCATTTTTTATTGCCTTATTGAATGGAACATAGATCATTTCATCATGATGTATACCTACCATAACATTACGCTGCCCCTCAAGAAGAGCTTCAATACTGGCCGCACCCAGCCTGCTGGCTAAAATACGATCTATCGCTGTTGGGCGTCCACCTCTCTGTAAATGTCCTAAAATACTTACCCGTACATCGAATTCCGGATACTCCTTCTGAACACGGTCAGCAAGATATATGGCACCACCGGTCTCTTTGCTTTCGGCAACAATTACAATGCTACTGTTTTTAGATTTTCTAAATCCGTTCTGGATAAAATCTTTAAGTTGATCAACTTCGGTGGCAAATTCCGGTATTATAGCAGCCTCTGCACCAGCAGCTATGGCACCATTTAAGGTGAGAAATCCCGCGTCGCGTCCCATAACTTCAACAAAAAACAGACGCTCGTGCGATGTGGCAGTGTCGCGTATTTTGTCAACACATTCCAGAATAGTATTTAGGGCTGTATCATACCCAACGGTTGCGTCTGTTCCATAAAGATCGTTGTCTATTGTACCGGGAAGACCTATACAAGGCACATCAAACTCTTCGGCAAAAATACGGGCTCCGGTAAGAGATCCGTCACCTCCTATAACAATTAGGGCATCAATTTCTTGCCTCTTCATATTATCGTACGCTAAAGCTCTACCCTCTGGAGTCATAAATTCTTGACATCTAGCCGTTTTTAGGATAGTTCCGCCTTGTTGAATAATATTACTTACATTTTGAGTTTTGAATTCCTGAATCTCGTTTGTAACAAGCCCCTTGTAACCTCTATATATTCCTTTAACCCGTAAATCGTTATAGATAGCCGAACGGGTTACGGCACGAATCGCCGCATTCATTCCCGGTGCATCACCGCCCGAAGTAAGAACTCCCACACAATTAATTTTTGTTTTCATTGTTATATCTCTTTATAATTTCATTTTTACACTCTTCCATAAGCCACCTTGGCGTAGATGTTGCGCCGCATATTCCTACCGATCTGACTCCTTTAAATAATTCTTTGTCGATTTGGTCTATATTCTCTATCATATGTGAGTTAAGATTTGCCTTAACACACTCTTTGAACAGAGCTTTTCCATTAGAACTTTTTTGTCCACATACAAATAGAATTAGATCATGTTTGTCAGCGAACTCCCAAATCTTCTCCCTTCTGTTCGATACTTGACCGCAAATGGTGTTATAACTAATAAGAGAGGCTCTGTTAGAAATTTTCTCTTTTAAGATATCAGTTATTTTCTGAAAACCATCAGAGGGCTTTGTGGTCTGTGCATAAAGAAATATATCCTTGTCAAAATCTATTTTATCAAGATCGCTTTCCGAATCAATAACAATAGCAGCCCCTTTTGTTTGACCAACAAGACCTAAGACTTCTGCATGCCCTTTCTGACCATAAATAACAATTTGCTGTCTATTCTTGTCTATAAGTGAATATCTCTCTTTAATGCGCATTTGAAGTCTTAAAACTACTGGACAGGTTGTATCGATAAGCTCTATATTGCCTTTTTCTGCTACCTGATAGGTCAAAGGGGGCTCTCCGTGTGCTCTTAGAAGAACTCTAGCACCCGGCTTTAAAAAAGAGAGCTCTTTGTGGCTTATCGTTTTTAATCCAGCATTGGAGAGGCGCTGACACTCCATATCATTGTGAACAATGTCGCCAAGACAAAATAGGGGTTGTGGTTTTTCCAACTCCTTCTCTGCTCTATGAATAGCTGCAGTTACGCCGAAACAGAAGCCGGAATCTTTATCTATCTCAATTTTCATATCAAGGATATATTATTTGGCAATAGCTCTCTCAAATTGTGTAAACAGCCACTCATCTTGTTCTTCGATAGTCATATTGCTGTTATCAAATAGTAAAGCACCTTCAGCTAGTTTTAAAGGTGAAATTTTACGGTTAGAATCAATATAGTCACGTTCTCTTACATTGTACAAAATATCGGTAAAATTAACCTTTTCACCTTTTGAGATCATTTCATTATATCTTCTTTTAGCTCTAATTTCATCTGAAGCAGTAACGAAAACTTTTAGTTCAGCATCGGGGAAAACTACTGTTCCAATGTCGCGACCATCCATAACAACGCCTCTATTTTTGCCCATATTTCTCTGTAGTACAACCATAGCTTCGCGCACAAAATCTATCGCTGCTACGTGACTTACTTTGCCGGATACATCCATACCTCTTATCTGTTTTTCCACAACCTCTCCGTTAAGCAAGGTAAGCTGTTTACCGTTATTATCTGTTTTAAACGAGATGTGTAGTTTTTTTATCTCTTTAGATAGTGATGCTAAATCTATTCCGTCGGTTATAAATATTCCGTTTCGAATACAGAAAAGTGTTACTGCTCTGTACATAGCTCCGGTATCAATATAAGTGTAGCCCGTTTTCAAAGATAGATGTTTCGCCATAGTGCTTTTTCCACACGATGAGTGTCCGTCTATAGCAACAATTATTTTTTTCATAATACTGTTTTATTTTATATACTGACAGCAAAATTAAACAATAGTGATGACTTGGATACCTGATATTTTCCGAAAGATATACCAAAAATTATTTTTTTAAGTGTAAGACCGGTACCTATTGAGAATCCCTCCAAACCTCTGGAATCTTTTACGGAGAATTCGGCTCGTCTTCTATAATTATATCCAACAGCTACATATAACTGTTCAGAAAGATATATATCGGCCCCTAAAATAAAATGCCTTGTAAGAATTTCACCGAATTTTAATTCGATTCCGTTAGTACTGTAAAAGTTTTCAGATTTCCAGTAGTTAAGGTTGTCTAAGGTTATGGAAAAACGTACAGGAGAGTGTTGTAATTTCCAACTTACTCCGGCTGTTACATTTAATGGCAGAGATTCACGAGTAAAATTGAATGCCTTTATTTGTCCTCCCAGATTGCTTGCCACTATTCCGAAAGAGAGAAGATTTATGGGATTGTAATAGTTTAGTCCCATGTCTACACCTATGGCAACAGAGGTGTAATAGCTATATTTAGAGTAAATAATGCGTCCTGTTACTCCTCCGCTCCAGTAATTGTTAAAGAGATAACTAAAAGAACCTCCTAGAGCAATATCCTTTGCTGAGAAAATTCCAGCCTCTGTATTGTCGCTTAATCTCCTATTAAAAGAACCGTAATCCGTATATATAATTGATATAGCGTAAGTTGAGCGATCTTTAACTAGATCACAGAATTGTACGCCTGTTAACCTTGAAGCAGATATAAAGCTCATTAAATTAAAGGCTAATATACGTTCTGGTATATTAGCCAGCAATGCAGGGTTATTGTGTAGCAGGGTGGGTTCGGGGTCATTTATAGAGACGTTTCGTCCTCCTAGAGCAGCAGCATGCGATGATACAGGTAAATCAAGAAAATCAAAAACAGATGTCTGCGCTTTTGTATAGATAGCAAACATAAAAGCTGTAGCGAAAAAAGATATGCGATACTTATTAAACATTGTTGTTTGTTGCAAGTTTCAAAGATACAATCTTTCTTTGCGCTGATATGGAGATTTTACAAATAATTTATGATAAAGATATGGTTGCGTATCTGAAAAAAAGTGAAATTTAGAAAAAATCAAATCAATCTAATGTTGCCAATAAAAAAAGTATTACTTTTGTCTAATATACAGAAATAAAGAAAACTAGGATAACAATACAAATTATGGAAATTAAAAAATCTGAAAAAGCAGATCTTGAAAAGGGGAAAACTACAGCCATGCTTATGGGATTTGTAATGGTTATTGCTCTGCTATTTGTGGCGCTAGAATGGACACAGCACGACAAAGAGATAGATCTTAGCGGTATGATAGTAGCTGAGGTGTCATTAGAACCCGAGATGATTCCAATTACTCTACCCGAGAAGAAAACAGTACCCCCACCACCTCAATCAGTGACGGTTGCTGAAATTATTGAAATTGTTGAGGATGATGCCGAAATTACCGAGGAACTAACAATAGCCTCTACTGAAGATCAAACTCAATATATAGACATTAGAGCCGTTGAGCATGTGATAGTTGAGGAAGAACCTCAAGAGGAAGCTCCATTCCAGGTGGTAGAAAAAATGCCTGAATTTCCCGGTGGAACTGCTGCTCTTTTGAAATATCTTACAGACAACATGCAATATCCCTCTGTGTGTCGTGAGAACAACATACAGGGACGCGTATTGCTTTCGTTTGTTGTGAATAGAGATGGGTCAATAGTTGATATTGAGGTTGTAAGAAGTGTTAATCCATACCTTGATAGAGAGGCCGTACGGGTAGTATCAACTATGCCAAAATGGGAACCCGGAGAACAACGCGGCAAAACGGTAAGGGTTAAATTTAATCTTCCAGTTAACTTTAGGCTGAATTAATATAAAATTCGTTTTTTGTCAGATTTAGGAAGCAATGAAAATATCGCCTCCTGATGTTGTCTATTCAATATTATTATGAAAACTGTTGAACAAAAGCGCCAACTCTTAGAGTCTTATATATGCAGTCTTGATTATTCGCATGAACCTGAGAGTCTTTATGCTCCCATCAACTATTCCCTATCTTTGGGAGGTAAACGTTTAAGGCCGCTTTTGTTAATGATGGCCTACTGTATGTATGGAGATAGAGTAGAAGAGATACTTGATGTAGCATCTGGCATAGAAATTTTTCATAATTTCACTTTACTACATGATGATGTTATGGACAAGGCGGATATACGCAGAGGAAAACCGTCTGTTCGTAAAAAATGGAATGACAATGTAGCTATTCTTTCGGGCGATGCAATGTTTGCACTCTCTTACAGATATATAGTTAAGTGCTCCGTAGATAAATTGCCTAAACTTCTGGAGATTGTTAATAATACTTTTATTGGAATCACAGAGGGTCAGCAGTATGATATGGAGTTTGAAATGCGTGATAACGTTAGAGAAGATGAATATATGGAGATGATTAGATTGAAAACTTCCATATTAATTGCTGCTAGTCTGAAAATTGGGGCTCTATTAGGAGGTGCCACTGAGGATGATATGCACAATTTATATCTGTTTGGAGAAAAAATAGGTGCAATTTTTCAACTTCAGGACGATTTGCTTGATGTTTTTGGAGATCCCAATCTATTTGGAAAGAAAATAGGGGGTGATATATTGTGTGAAAAAAAAACTTATTTGTATATTAATGCCCGCTTACTGGCTAATGAACAGCAACAATCAGAATTGAACAGATGGAGTGTTTACAATGGTCCGGACAAACATGCTAAGATAGCAGCAGTGACATCGATTTTTAGAACATTGAAAATAAAGGAACTTTGTGAGCAGAAAATAGATACTCTTTTTATTGAGGCTATAAGATACTTGGATATGGTATCAGTTAAGGAAAGTTTGAAAACAGAGCTTAAAGAATTTGTTTGCAGTTTGATAAATAGACAAATATAAATAGACTAAATATGCCTTACAGAAGATTACCAAATACTGACAAGGCGCGCATTAGGTCGTTAGAAAAAGCAGTAAGAAAAACAAAAGAGAATGACTATTATGTGCCGATTATAGCACCTGAATTGCTTGTGCGAGCAGAAAAAACGCTTGTTACTTTCAAAGAAGCGAACAGCAAGTATATTAATTGCTTAGAGAAACAGATGGAATTTTCACGGTCGGGAATTTATCAAACCAGACTAAAAATAGCCAGAATGTATGTTTCCCATTTTATTACGGTATTTAATTTATGTATCAAGAGAGGTGAGTTTAAGACGACCGACAGAATCTATTATTCGATGACCGAAAATCAGAGTGAGTTGCCTGATCTTTCTAGTGATATATCAGTTCTTAGATGGTGTGAAAACATTATCCGCGGAGAGAGTACTCGTACATCTAAGGGAGGTGTTCCAATATATAATCCCACTGTAGCTAAAGTAGCAGTACACTATGAACTGTTTGAGGCCCTGTATAACCGCCGGTGTGAACTAAAAAAATTATCTGAAAATTATCTTGTTGCAGTAGCTGCGCTACGTCCTCGCATAGATGCTGTTATACTTGATGTATGGAACTCTATAGAGAGTTATTTTGCAAATCTGAGTGGTGATACTAGGCTAAATGCGTGTAGAGAATATGGTTTAATATATTATTATCGTTCCAGTGAGAAATCTCATTGATACCCATTCTCACATATATTTAGAGGAGTTTTCTTCCGATTTGCCTTTGGTAGTGACAAGAGCTATTGAAAATGGTGTTGCCAAGGTTTTTTTACCAAATATTAATCTTAAATCACTTAAAAGAGTTACAGAACTTTGTGATGATTATATAGATTTTTGCTATCCTATGATAGGATTGCACCCTACTGAAATTTCCTGTAATTTTTCGAAACATTTAGATACAATGAAGCAGATTCTTAATGATGATTATTCGGCAAATGGGGAGAAAAAATTCATAGGTATTGGAGAGGTAGGAATAGATCTATATCGGGATAAATCGAATATTAAATATCAGATTGAGGCTTTCCATACTCAGATAGGTTGGGCTCTGGAGTATGATTTGCCGCTTGTTGTACATTCAAGATCAGCTTTCAGGGAACTTTGTTCTGTTCTGGACAATTATAAGAATTCAAATATAAAAGGAATTTTTCACTGTTTCTCCGGAGAGCTTGATCAGATAGAGAAGTTTTTGGAGTATAGAAATTTTCTTTTTGGAATAGGGGGGGTATTAACATATAAAAACTCTACTCTGCCTGCTGTTCTTAGCGAAATTCCATTGGAAAGAGTAGTGTTGGAGACAGATAGCCCCTATTTGGCTCCGGTCCCATACAGAGGTAAAAGAAATGAACCTTCGTATATTGTGCATGTGGCAAGGCGAGTAGCTGATATTTACAATAAGGATGTTGATTATGTTGCCCGCATTACCACAGCCAATGCGTTGACTCTTTTTATTAATAGTAGGAGTAAGGATAA
Organism: Bacteroidaceae bacterium; assembly: GCA_035647375.1. Lineage (GTDB taxonomy): Bacteria > Bacteroidota > Bacteroidia > Bacteroidales > Bacteroidaceae > Colenecus. The sequence goes on along the minus strand of DASRNO010000010.1, from coordinate 26,736 downwards.
TAGTAGGAGTAAGGATTAAGGAGGAGGGTACAATAAAGGGGTGTGTTTGGCGTTGTTTTCTGTTATATACTATTGTTTCAGTATTTTTATTAGATGCGAAATATTAAGGATATAAAAATTATTCGTACAGTGTTGGTAATGGCAGCTATCGTTATTGCAATACTCTCTCTGTTTATCTCACACACGCTAGTTAAGGATCTTTCTCGCGAAGAGAGAAATAAGATGGAGATATTTGCCGAAGCTTACAGGGCTTTCAATGATGCTGATAAGGATACAGATTTGAGTTTAGCTTTGACCGTAATAACTGGTAACAACACTATTCCAGTTGTGGTACTTGATGTAAATGGCCAGATAACTGACTACCTTAATATAGATATACACAAAGAGGATACTTTGAGCTATTTAGCTAGGCGAGTCTCTCAGATGCGCGACAAAGGAAATTCAATAAAATTATATTATGATCAGCAAAAACAGGACCGTTTCGAGGAGGTTTGTTTTGATGAGTCAGTCTTATTAAGTCGGTTGACATTTTTCCCATTCATACAAATGGGAGTTGTTCTTATTTTTGTTTTGATAGCAATTTTTGCTCTTCTTGGATTTAAGAAAACAGAACAGAATAGAGTCTGGATAGGACTTTCTAAAGAGACGGCACATCAACTGGGAACGCCAATATCATCGCTAATGGCGTGGACCGAACTTCTCAAAGACAAATATAACGATTCTCTTATTTCAGAGATGGAAAAAGATGTTACTAGGCTTCAAACCATAGCCGATCGTTTTTCAAAGATTGGATCTATGCCTGAAACTGTAAGTGAGGATTTATCAATAGTTTTAGAGCATGTAGTGACTTATATAGAGAGACGATCTCCCGATAGTGTAAAATTCAAAAAACATTTCTCAAATAAGTCTATATATGCTAATTTAAATGTATCTCTGTTTGAATGGGTTGTTGAAAATCTATGCAAAAATGCTATAGATGCAATGGATGGTCAGGGATTGTTGACAATATCACTCCATTCAGACCATGCAATGGCTTATATAGAAATTTCTGATACCGGTAAAGGTATCACTAAACATAGGTTTAAGACTGTGTTTCAGCCTGGATTTACAACAAAAAAGAGAGGTTGGGGATTGGGGCTATCGCTTGCTAAGCGTATAGTTGAGGAGTATCACAAAGGTAAGATATATGTGAAACGATCAGAGATGGGCAAAGGGACAACTTTTCGAATAGAGTTAAGAAAATAGGGGTAAAAGTATAATTTCCTGAAGAATAACTGGATTTTAGTCATTAAAATAGATTTTTTATGTAACTTTGTCGCCCGAAATTTACTTAAATGGGAAGGCTGGGAATATACAAGGTTGACCTGCAAGGTATGACAGACCGTCAGGTCTTTTACGAGTGGATCGTAGACAATTCATTTTTTGCAATTATTGATGGTGAGGAGTTTCAGAAAGGAAAAGTTACTGTACAGCTTGAGGTTACCAAAAATATAGATCTGTTTGTTTTCCAGTTTGTTTTGAAAGGTTACGTCTATGTACCTTGCGATCGTTGTCTTGACGACATGCAGATGGATATTGATACTAACGGAACAATGAAGGTGAGATTCGGGACGGATTTTGCCGATGATGGTGATATTTTGATTATTCCGGAAAGTGAAAGAGGAGTGAATATAGCTTGGTACATTTACGAATTTATAGCTTTAGCAATTCCGCTTAAACATATTCACGCTCCTAACAAGTGTAATAGGGATATGGTTTCTAAGCTTAAACGCCACTCAGCAGATGAGGGAAGTGACGTAGATACAGGTGAAGAGATGTTTGATAACTATTCAGACGAACGGATAGAGACGGATCCACGTTGGAATGAATTGAAAAGTTTAATAGATATAGATAACGAATAAATTTTGAAAGATGGCACATCCAAAAAGAAGACAGTCAAAGACTAGAACAGCAAAAAGAAGGACTCATGATAAGGCGATTGAGCCAACATTGGCTATATGCACTAATTGTGGTGCTTGGTATGTTTATCATACAGTATGCGGTGATTGCGGTTATTATAGAGGTAAGCTAGCCGTTGTGAAAGAGACCGTAGAGTAAACAGATAGGAGAACGCATCGCACGGTGCGTTTTTTTTTACTAATAGAAAAAAATGCATAAATCTGGATTTGTCAATATAGTGGGGAACCCTAACGTGGGGAAATCTACACTTATGAATCTTCTTGTGGGTGAACGTGTCTCAATTGCCACGTTCAAATCTCAGACTACAAGACATAGAATAATGGGTATTCTGAATACCGAAGAGACTCAGATAGTCTTTTCAGATACTCCCGGAGTGATAAAACCAGGTTATAAATTGCAGAAATCTATGTTGGCTTTTTCGGAATCTGCACTAATTGATGCCGATATCCTGCTTTACATGACTGATGTAGTTGAAAAGTTCAACAAAAACATAGAATTTTTAGAAAAAGTACAGAGACTAGAGATACCGATTATTGTTCTTATAAATAAGATAGATCTGACAACACAAGATGAGTTGGTCAAAATTGTAGAGTCTTGGCATGAATTGTTTCCAAAGGCAGATATAATCCCCATTTCTGCAACTAATAAATTTAATGTTGATGTTGTACTGAAAAGAGTCTCCTCTCTTTTACCGGAATCACCCCCCTATTTTGACAAGGATCAATTTACGGACAAACCGGCTCGTTTTTTTGTATCAGAGATATTAAGAGAGAAGATATTACTCTATTATGATAAAGAAATTCCTTACTCTGTAGAGGTAGATGTGGAACAGTACGATGAAAACAAAAGTAGAATTCTTATTAATTGTACAATATATGTTGAGAGAGATTCTCAGAAAGGTATAGTAATTGGACATAAAGGAATTGCTTTAAAAAAAGTAGCAACTGCAGCCAGAAAAGATTTAGAGAGGTTTTTTGGTAAAAAAGTTTTTTTAGAAGTCTTTGTAAAGGTAGATAAAAATTGGCGTAACTCTGACAGATCTTTGAAACAGTTTGGTTATTATTAAGAGTTAATTTTCTATAATTGCCATTTGAAAATGGTAGAAATAAATAGGAGTGAATATGGGTAATTTAGTAGCGATAGTAGGGCGTCCAAATGTGGGAAAATCAACACTTTATAATCGCCTGACACAAACGCGTCAGGCTATAGTTGATAATGAGGCTGGTACTACTCGTGACCGTCAATATGGCAAGTGTGAATGGACAGGAAATGTTTTCTCAATAGTTGATACAGGTGGATGGGTAGTAAACTCGGATGATGTATTTGAGGAGCAGATAAGAAAACAAGTGACAGTTGCTATCGAAGAGGCAGATGTAATTCTTTTTTTGGTGGATATTTTGAATGGACTTACAGATCTTGATGTAGATGTGGCGAGAATATTACGTTGTTCATCAACTCCGGTAATTTTAGTTGCCAATAAGATGGACTCCTTTAATCTTCAGTATGGAGCTGCGGAGTTTTATCGACTAGGTTTAGGCGATCCGGTATGCGTATCGGCTGCTAATGGAACCGGAACCGGAGAACTACTTGACTTGTTAGTGTCAAAATTTCAGAAAAAAACCGAAGAAGAGATAGAGGAGAATATTCCCCGTTTTGCTATTGTAGGGCGTCCAAATGTGGGGAAAAGCTCAATGATAAATGCATTTTTAGGCGAAGAGAGGAATATAGTTACCGATATTGCAGGAACAACCCGCGACTCTATATATACAAAATATGATAAGTTTGGTTTTGATTTTTTTCTTGTAGATACTGCTGGAATTAGGAAAAAAAGTAAGGTGGAAGAGGATTTGGAGTTTTATTCGGTTATGCGAGCCATTAGAACAATAGAAAATTCCGATGTATGTATTCTTATGCTTGACGCTACCCGTGGGGTTGAATCGCAGGATATAAATATAGCCTCTCTAATTATACGTAATCAGAAAGGATTGGTGGTAGTGGTAAATAAATGGGATCTGGTAGAGGAGAAGACATCAAAAGTAATGAGTGTATTTCAGAATGCTATCAGTGAAAGACTCTCTCCATTTACGGATATGCCGGTTATTTTTACTTCAGTTATAAATAAACAGAGAATTTTTAAGGTTCTTGAAGCAGCTAAAGAGGTCTATTACAATAGAAAGACAAGAATATCTACAGGAAAACTAAATGCAGAGATGTTACCTCTTATTGAGGCTTATCCGCCTCCCTCCATAAAAGGGAAATACATCAAGATTAAGTATTGTACTCAGTTACCTAATACAATAATTCCAACATTTGTATTTTTTGCTAATTTACCTCAGTATGTAAAGGAGCCGTATAAACGTTTTTTAGAGAATAAAATACGGGAAAAGTGGAATTTTTCAGGAACTCCGATATATGTATTTATTCGGCAGAAATAACATCTGTAGCAGAGGCGGTTACAAACTCTCCTAAAAGTTTGTTGTTGACCATACCTGTGGAAAGTTGTTGTTTTGTTCCCTCCCAACAAGCCTTTCCATCACTTAAAAAGATAATATGATCCCCAATTAGACGGACAGAACTCATATCGTGAGTATTTATAATAGTTGTAATACCGAATTCTATTGTTATATCGTGAATAAGTCTATCAATTATCCGTGCAGTTACCGGATCCAAACCGGAATTTGGTTCGTCGCAGAAAAGATATTTTGGATTCAAAGCAATGGCTCTGGCTATAGCGGCCCTTTTTTGCATACCGCCACTTAGTTCTCCCGGAAGTTTTTTATCTACATTGTTTAATCCCACTCTGTTGAGGCAAAATTGGGCTCTTTTGGTCCGTTCAGATTCGGACATATCCGAAAACATATCTAGCGGAAATCTTACATTCTCAATTACAGTCTTAGAATCAAAAAGAGCCGAATTCTGAAATAGCATTCCGACTTCTCGCCTAAGAATGTTTTTTAAACGAACCTGCATTGATCGGTAACTACGTCCATTATAGAGAATATCTCCTTTATCGGGAGTAATAAGACCCGCCACGCAATTTAATAATACAGTTTTACCAGAGCCGCTTCTACCAATCACCATGTTAACAATGCCACTCTCATATTTTGTAGAGATATTATTTACGGCAACCACATCGCCAAAGCTTTTATATAGTTGTTTTATTTCAATCACGACATCATTAGTTGGGTTAATGCCAAATCGGCTATTAGAATAAGAACACTACTTGTAACCACAGCATCGGTGCTAGCTCTTCCAACTTCTTGTGAACCACCCCGTACTGTATACCCAAAATAGGCAGGAACACTAGTAATGATAAAGGCAAACACTTCTGATTTTATTAGACTTGCCCACAGATGCCAAATATGAAAGTGAAATCTTAGACCATAGGTTAAAGTGTCAAAACTTAATATATTTGTCATACCACACACCACATAAGCTCCTATAAAACTGGCAAGAATACTCATTGTTACCAGAGCGGGCATAATGGTAATCATAGAGGTGATTCTGGGTAAAATAAGATAATTAGCCGAGTTAACACCCATGGCTTCGAGAGCGTCTATTTGCTGAGTTATTCGCATTGATCCAAGTTCTGATGCTATATTTGATCCTATCTTTCCTGATAAAATTAGACACATTACTGTTGATGAGAATTCAAGTAGCATCATCTCTCTAACTGCATACCCTACAGAAAATCCAGGCATCCAAGACTCAAGTATATTGTATTTTAATTGAGCTACAACTACAGCTCCAAAAAAAAAGGATACAATGAATACAATCGGTAAAGAACCTAATCCAAGCCTATATATGTGATTTATATATTCGCGAAAAAACATACGTGGTCTATCAGGAAGAGTAAATATCCTTGGCATCAACGAAGCGTATTTTCCGATCGATTCAAGAGAACCCTTTATAGGCATATATTAAAATATTTATATCACAAAAGTAATTATTTATTTTACCGGATGCAACTTTTAAAAACCAGCAGAAATTTATTAATAGTGTGTTGAAGTATTTTTAAAGAGCAAATGCTCTTTAAAAATTAATAAAAATTTCACATAGAGCTTGTGGCAAGTAGAAAAAAAATTATCTTAGCAAAAAAATAGCTGTTATAGCCAGACTTAAATTATTAATAGCGATATCAAACTTTATTTATTTTTATGGAAACAAAATTTTATCTCTGTAAAAAATGTGAAAATGTAGTGGAAAAACTGGTGGATTCAGGTATTCCTATAGTGTGTTGTGGCGAAAACATGTCGGAACTTGTTCCTAATACTGAAGAGGCTAGCGTTGAAAAGCATCTTCCGGTAGTAACAAAAGTGGATGATTATACACTTAAAATTGATGTAGGAAGCGTTCCTCATCCAATGGTTCCACAGCATTTTATTGCATTTATATATGTTGAGGGCGAAAATAGCTTTCAAAGGATTAATCTGACCAAAGAGCCGACTGGCCAGTTTTGTATTTGCGATACTAAGCCTAAAAATGTTTACGCATATTGTAATCTTCACGGACTTTGGAAAACGGAAGTTAAGTAAAATAACCATTTAAGATGATTTTACTTTGTTGATTTTTAAATGGTTATGAAATCAGATTGTGCGGTGGACATCGAGTGTGGTGTGCCACTGCATTGTTTAGTACTCTGTGACGACTGTTTTTTGACTATGTAAACCTTTTACATAAAGGTTTTTTCTGTATGTTTGTGACAAATAGGTTCTTTATGACAGATTTTGTTGATGTAAATATGGAGAAATCAATGGTTTTACGTGCTGAAAAACTTATTAAACGGTACGGTAAGCGTACCGTTGTGAACAATGTCTCTATAAATGTTCATCAAGGTGAGATAGTGGGTTTATTAGGTCCTAATGGTGCCGGAAAAACAACATCGTTTTACATCACTACAGGCCTGATTACTCCGAATAGTGGGCATATTTATATTGACGATGAGGAGATTACAGACTATCCGGTATATAAGCGGGCCCGTAAAGGAATTGGCTATTTGGCTCAAGAAGCCAGTGTATTCAGAAATATGTCTGTTGAGGATAACATTGCTTCGGTACTTGAATTTTCGGGAAAACCGATGAACTATCAGAAGGAGAAATTAGAGAGTTTGATCAATGAATTTAATCTAGGTAAGGTGCGCAAAAATCTGGGAAATACACTTTCTGGTGGAGAACGTCGCAGAACAGAGATTGCACGTTGTCTGGCAATTGAGCCAAAATTCATTATGCTGGATGAGCCTTTTGCCGGTGTTGATCCAATTGCCGTGGAAGATATTCAACAAATAGTGTGGAAACTTAAGGATCGGAATATCGGAATACTTATAACAGATCATAATGTTCATGAGACTTTGAGTATAACAGACAGAGCTTATCTTCTTTTTGAGGGACGTATTCTTTTTCAAGGAACGCCGGAAGAGTTAGCGGAAAATCCAGTTGTAAGAGAGAATTATCTTAGTCAGAGTTTTCAGCTTAGAAAAAAAACTTTTCAGTATTGAATAATTATAAAAATATATATAAATGAGGCAGAGAATAATTCTTTTGCTTATAATTTGCGTACTTGTGCCATTCCAAGTGGTTTTTTCGGTTCCATCCAGAAGAAATATCTGTTCTGTATTACAACCTGATGGTTCTACGCTCCGTATTACACTTTTAGGTGATGAGTTTGGAGGGTTTTTATACACTTTAGACGGAATAATGGTAAAGAGCGATGCTAAAGGTATATACAGATATATTACTGATATTTCCGCTGATTCTATCTTTTTTGATACTATTTTTATAGCTCATGATTTAGAAATACGAACTGAAAAAGAGAATGCATTTCTCAATAACATTGATCAGAAAGCTTTAAATGAGAGTTTTTTAAATATTCGTAAAGCTGTTAAATTGCAACGAATGGATGACTCTTTAATGGCGCATAGGAGTAGATTAGAAGTTGCCTCTCCGGGAGACTATTCCACTAATAATTTCCCCACTATTGGTTCTGTTAAAGGGATTCTAATACTGGTTGATTTCCCAGATAAGAGTTTTTCGCTCAATAATACTGATATTGTAACAAAATTCAACACTATGCTTAATGAGACCGGTTACAAGGATACAATAACAATATCAGGAAGAAAAATACCAGCTGCAGAAGGTAGTGTTAAAGATTATTTCGAGGCACAGTCTTACGGAAAATTTTCACCTGAATTTGATATTATTGGTCCAATAACAGCCGATAATGGTTACGCTTATTATGGAAGAAATATAACAGAAATGCCGGGTAGTGATGCTTATGCTAGAGAACTTGTAGAGGAGGTGTGTCAGAAGGCTTATGATAGGGGGCTTGTCAATTATGAAGATTATGATGTCAATAACGATGGTAATGTCGATTTTGTTTTTGTTGTATATGCGGGGAGGAGTGAAAGCTATACAGGATCTGATCCAAATACTATATGGCCTCATCAGTGGTCTATAAATAAGACTTTTGGTAATATGTCAATAAAATACTACGCCTGTTCCAGTGAGCTTTTTTATAACTCAGATACTATTATTGACGGTATAGGTACTATTTGCCATGAATTTTCTCACATACTAGGACTACCTGATTTTTATTCTACTAGCGATAAAACTAAAGATGTATTCGCTATGGATGCATGGAGTGTTATGGATTACGGATGTTATGATAATTATGGTTTTGCACCGGTAGGGTATACTGCTTTTGAGCGTTTTTCAATAGGATGGATGGAAATAGATGAACTAACAGAATCGGGAAAGTATCAGCTGGAAAGTATCTCTGAATCTGAGAAAGCATATAGGATAAACTCTACAAATCCCAATCAGTTCATAATCCTGGAAAATCATCAGAAAGAGGGGTGGTACAAATATCATGAATGTTCCGGGTTAATGGTTACAGCTGTATATTATGACCGCAATGCGTGGAATAATAACACAGTAAATAATGATCCTAATTTGAAGCGTTATTACATATTGCCTGCCGATAATGAATATAGTTATGAAAACTCTCTTCATGGAGATCTTTTTCCTTATGAGGGTAATGATAGCATTACTCTTAACAGCCTGCCTGCAATGAAGATAAATGGGGGATTATCAATAGATAAACCTCTGTTTAATATCTCAAATGTTAATGGTATTGTTACTTTCGATTATATTATTAACAATGATACATCGGTTGAAGAGACAACCTTTTCTACACCTATTATAGGTCAGAAAGAGGGGCTTGTATTTGTAAAAGCACTATCGGGGACAGAGGTGACTGTCTACTCTTTATCAGGAGTATTAGTTGGAGAGTATAATGTGATAAACGATCAAATTTCTTTCACTCTGCCAAAAAAAGGAGTATACTTTTTGAAGGTATCGGGAAAGGTTTTTAAACTAATTTATTTACTTTAAACTATAAATAGCCTATACCCCTAGATAGAATATTAAAAATTTTGCGGTTTACTATTATTGCGCTAATTTTGCGTTTCAATTTACGCCTAGCGTACATTTCCTGTATAGTTAATTATAAACATATTTTGTAGAATGAACATTTCATTTGAAAAAACTAGCGAGGCTCAGGGCCTGCTTACTGTGAAACTAGAGAGAGCTGATTATTCGGAAAATGTGGATAAATCGCTGAAGACATATCGTAAAAAGGCGAATATGCCAGGTTTTCGTCCAGGTATGGTTCCTATTAATCTTGTGCGCAAGATGTATGGTAAAGCTATCAAGGCAGAAGAGATTAACAAGATACTTCAGGAGAAGGTATTCGAATATATAAAAGATAATAAAATAGAGATAATCGGTGAGCCTTTGACCAACCAAGAGAAGGAGAAGGGGCAGGACTTTGAGGCCGATGATCTGAACTTCTTTTTTGATATTGCTCTTGCACCAAAGATTGAAGCCGATCTTACAGAAGAGGATCTAATTCCATATTATGAGATAAAAATTAGCGATGACATGGTTGACAGCCAGGTTAGAGCCTATGCTCAGAGAAATGGCAGTTATGTAAAAACAGACTCCTATCAAGATAATGATATGCTTAAGGGGGAGCTTTTGGAATTGGATTCTAATGGTTCTGTGAAGGAGGAGGGTATAAAGGTTGAAGGAGCTGTATTAATGCCTTCTTATTTTAAGGATGAAGAGCAGAAAAAACTTTTTGTTAACTCTAAGGTAGGCGACAAGCTTATATTTAATCCTAGTAAAGCATATCAAAATAATACTGTTGAGCTGGCTTCTCTATTAAATTTGAAAAAAGAGTTGTGCGAAGAAATTCATGCAGATTTTGTCTACAATATTGATGAGATTACTCGTTATGTTGAGGGTGAACTTAATCAGGAGATATTTGATCAGGTTCTAGGCAAAGATGTGGTCAAGAGTGAAGAAGAGTTTAGAGATAGTATTAAACAGAAAATTGCTTATAATTACTCCTCTGATAGTGATTATAAATTTTTTATCGATGTTCGCTCTTTACTTATGGAACGGGCGGGAAAACTTGAATTTGCCGATGATCTTTTAAAAAGAATAATGTTGAATAACTCTAAAGATAATGATATTGAGTCTGTTAATACAAATTATCAAAGGAGTATCGAGGAGCTTTCTTGGCATTTAATTAAGGAGAAGTTAGTTGAGAAATATTCAATCAAGGTTGATGATTCTGATATTCTTGAACAGGCAAAAGAGGCTACACTATCACAGTTTGCTCAGTACGGAATGATGAATGTTCCGGATGATGTTTTGTCAAAATATGCTAAAGAGATGCTTCAGAAGAGAGAAACGGTTGATAATCTGGTTAACCACTCTATAGATCAAAAGCTTATAGCTGTATTGAAAACGGTGGTTAAGCTAAAAAATAAGAGAGTCACTCTTGAGGAATTCAATAAGATAATTGAGCCGGAAAATGGTTCAAAAGTGAACAATGAGTGAACTATTATCACTTAAAAGTATGATTATTATGGACGATTTTAGAAAGTTTGCAGTAAAACATTTAGGCATGAGCGGCCGCGTACTTGATGATGTTGTCAAGTATGAGTCAAAGTATCTTAATCCGTACATTTTGGAGGAGCGTCAACTTAATGTAACTCAGATGGATGTTTTTTCCAGACTTATGATGGATAGGATTATTTTTCTTGGCACAGAAATCAGCGATTATACAGCTAATACTATTCAGGCACAGTTGTTGTATTTGGATTCCGTAGGCTCCTCTAAAAACATATCAATATATATTAATTCGCCTGGTGGTTCTGTTACGGCGGGGTTGGGAATATATGATACTATGCAGTTTATAAGCAGCGATGTATCTACAATTTGTACAGGTATTGCTGCCAGTATGGCCGCAATATTACTGGTTGCAGGTAAAGAGGGACAACGTTCAGCACTGCCTCATAGCAGGGTGATGATACATCAACCAATGGGTGGGGTACATGGCCAGGCCAGTGATATCGAGATAACTGCTAGAGAGATCCAAAAGATTAAGAAAGATCTTTACAGCATAATTTCGGAGCATTCCAAGACTCCATTTGACAAAGTATGGGCAGATAGTGATAGGGATTTCTGGATGACGGCCGATGAGGCAAAAGAGTATGGAATGATAGATCAGATACTTTCAAAGAGAAAATAATCAGAAAAGAGAACTATAAAAAATGGCTAGTCCGAAAGCTGGTAAACATTGTAATTTTTGTGGTCGTCCGGAGAGTGAAGTAGCTCTTCTAATTACAGGTATGGAGTGCTATATCTGTAATGATTGTGCCGATCAGGCGCACAATATTGTCAAAGAGGTATTTAAAAATAAAAAACCGGAACTAAAATTTAGTCTTGAATCTATTCCCAGGCCAAAATCCATAAAAGATCATTTAGATCTTTATGTTATAGGACAAGATGATGCTAAGAGAAGTTTGTCAGTGGCAGTTTACAACCACTATAAAAGATTATGCCAAAATGAATCAGACGATGATGTTGAGATAGAGAAGAGCAATATTATTCTTGTAGGTGCTACAGGAACTGGAAAAACTTTGATGGCACGTACAATTGCCCGTTTCCTTGAAGTTCCTTTTACAATTATTGATGCTACGGTACTTACAGAGGCGGGTTACGTGGGTGAGGATATCGAAAGCATATTGACCCGTTTACTTCAGGTAGCAGACTATAATGTGAAAGAGGCGGAACGTGGTATTATTTTTATTGATGAAATAGATAAAATTGCCAGAAAGAGTGACAATCCCTCTATAACTCGTGATGTTAGTGGAGAGGGAGTACAGCAAGGTTTACTAAAATTGCTTGAGGGCTCAATAATTAACGTGCCTCCACAGGGGGGAAGAAAACATCCTGATCAAAAAATGATTCCGGTTGATACAAAAAACATTCTTTTTATCTGTGGCGGCGCTTTTGACGGAATAGAGCGTAAGATAGCCCGTAGGCTCAATACGCAAATTGTTGGATTTGATTCGGCAGAGAAGATGGGAGATATTGATAGCAAAAATTTGATGAGATATGTGGCTCCTCAGGATTTAAGATCTTTTGGAATGATTCCAGAGATTGTTGGTCGGCTTCCAATTGTGACCTATCTTGAACCTTTGGACGAGGAGGCTTTGCGTAATATTCTAACAGAGCCGAAAAATTCGATAATAAAACAGTATGTAAAATTATTTAAATTGGATAATATCGAACTTTCATTTCAACCGGAAGTCCTTGATTTTATCGTGGAAAAAGCCGTTCAATTTGAACTGGGAGCTAGAGGATTAAGATCTATAGTTGAGACTATAATGATGGATGCAATGTTTGAACTGCCCTCGACAGAAAAAAAATCATACAATTTGACTTTGGATTTTGCTCGTGAACAGTTGGAAAAGTCGAAAGTTAAACATGTTAAGTCTGCATAAATCTTTTCAATATCTTATTTTAACACAAAAACAGATTATATTGCGGAAAATTTAAGGGAAAAGTTTGCAAGTATGAATGACTTGTCTTTAACTTTGTTTATTCAATCTGAAATCAGATTGAGACTGTTATCTATTAAGTGTATTTTAAAAATATGGTGGAAAAGGATGTAAACCTGGTAGAGGCATTGAAGATTCATTTTGGTTTTGATACTTTCAAAGGTGACCAAGAGATAATCATTAAGAATCTGTTGGCGGGCAATGATACTTTCGTTCTTATGCCTACCGGTGGAGGTAAATCTTTATGTTACCAATTGCCGGCTATCATAATGGAGGGTACTGCTGTGGTTATATCCCCTCTCATTGCTCTGATGAAAAACCAGGTAGATGCTTTACGTAATATTAGTGAGGAGGATGGATTGGCGCATTTTATCAATTCTTCTCTGAGTAAAGCTGCGATTGATCAAGTTAAGATGGATATTCTTGAGGGTAAGACCAAGTTGTTATATGTGGCTCCTGAATCTTTGACCAAAGATGAGAATGTGGAATTCCTTAAAAAGATAAAAATCTCTTTCTATGCGATCGATGAAGCACACTGTATATCTGAATGGGGACACGATTTTAGACCGGAATATAGAAGGATTAGACCTATAGTAAATGAGATAGGGTCTGCTCCAATAATTGCTTTGACAGCTACTGCCACGAATAAGGTGCGAGATGATATTAAAAAGAACCTTGAAATTCAGAAAGCCTGTGATTTTAAATCCTCTTTTAACCGTCCTAATATATACTATGCAGTAAATCCAAAGACAAAAAATGTTGATGGGGATATTATCCGTTTTATAAAGGCTAATTCAGGAAAATCAGGAATAATATATTGTCTGTCAAGAAGAAAGGTAGAAGAATTATCGGAAGTTTTAAGAGCAAATGATATTGCTTCTATGCCGTATCATGCCGGGATGGAGCCTCAGGTAAGATCGAAAACCCAGGATGATTTTCTTATGGAGAAGATCGATGTTATTGTGGCTACTATAGCTTTCGGGATGGGGATTGATAAACCAGATGTGCGTTATGTAGTTCATTATGATATTCCTAAGAGTCTTGAGGGATATTATCAGGAGACTGGTAGGGCAGGACGTGATGGGGGAGAGGGCCAATGTGTGGCTTTCTATAACAGCAAGGATATTCAAAAATTAGAAAAGTTTTTAGAGGGAAAACCTTTGGCTGAGCAGGATATAGGTAGACAATTGCTTCAGGAGACTATGGTCTATTGTGAATCTTCTGTTTGTCGCCGAAAATTATTATTACATTATTTTGGTGAGTCTTACGAGAATAAAAACTGTGGTAATTGTGATAACTGCCTGAGCCCAAAAAAGCAGGTGCAGGCCAAAGATATGCTTCAAATAGCGCTTGAAGCCATAATAGCTGTAAAAGAAAACTTTAAGGTAGATTATATAGTTGACTTCCTTATGGGCAAAGAGAACGTGGAGATTATAGATCATAAACATGAAGAACTGGAGTTGTTTGGAGTCGGTTCTGACGAGGAGGAGAAGAGATGGAATGCAGTTATTAGGCAAGCTATGATTGCCGGTTATTTGGAGAAAGATGTTGAAAATTATGGGTTATTGAAAGTAACCCCTGAAGGAAAAAAATTTATAGAAAAACCTAAATCATTTATGATTGTGGAAGATCAAGAATTTGACGAAGAGGAGCTTGAGGGCCCAATGGGAGGCGGTGGAACTTTTGCTGTTGATCCCGAATTGTACTCAATGTTGAAAGATTTAAGGAAGAAGATCTCTAAACGTTTAGAGTTACCCCCTTATGTTATTTTTCAGGATCCGTCGCTAGAGGCTATGGCCACTAATTATCCTATAACTATGGATGAGTTACAGAATATAACCGGTGTAGGTGCAGGAAAGGCCAAACGTTATGGACAAGATTTTATAAATCTTATCAAAAGACATGTCGAGGAGAATGAGATTGAGCGACCGGATGATATGCGTGTTAGAACGGTAGTTAATAAGTCAAAATTGAAGGTTAGTATAATTCAGAGTATAGACCGAAAGGTGGCGCTTGACGACATAGCGTTATCAAAAGGGATAGATTTTGATGAACTCCTTTTAGAAATAGAGGCTATTGTGTTTTCTGGAACTAAGCTTAATATTGATTATTTCATAGAGTATGTTATTGATGAAGAGCGTTACAGTGAGATATACGAATACTTTAAAGAGTCTGTAGTAGACTCAATAGATGTAGCTATTGATGAACTCGGTGACGATTATTCTGAAGAAGAGATAAGATTGGTTAGAATCAAGTTTATATCTGAGATGGGAAATTAAAAAACAAACATTAAAAAATAATTATGTCATTTTTAAAAGAGAGAGTTGTAATGGAGGGGTTAACATTCGATGATGTGTTGTTAATGCCCGCTTATTCGGAGATTTTACCGTGCGATGTTTCTCTTAAGACAAAATTTTCGCGAAATATCACGCTAAATATACCGTTTGTTACAGCAGCTATGGATACTGTAACTGAATCGAGAATGGCAATATCTATTGCACGCGAGGGAGGTATCGGGGTAATACACAAAAATATGTCTATCGAAGAACAGGCCAGACAGGTAGCTATTGTGAAAAGAGCTGAAAACGGTATGATATATGATCCGATAACTATAAGCCGTAATGCTTTAGTATGCGATGCTTTGGCTATTATGGCTGAATATCATATTGGGGGTATTCCTGTAGTTGAAGATGATGGAAAACTTGCTGGAATAGTGACTAACCGTGATCTTCGTTTCCAAAAAAACATGGATACCAAAATTGAGGATATCATGACAAAAGATAATCTGATTACCACTTATCAACAGATAGATATGGAAGAGGCCTCACAGATTCTTCAGGAGTATAAGATTGAAAAATTGCCGGTTATTGATAATGATGGTAAATTAATTGGGCTAATAACCTATAAAGATATTACTAAAGCAAAGGATAAACCAATGGCATGTAAGGATGACAAAGGCCGTTTGAGAGTTGCCGGAGGTGTGGGAGTTACCCAGGATACTATCAAAAGAATAGATGCGTTGGTAGATGCCGGAGTCGATGCTATTGTAATTGACACAGCTCATGGTCACTCTTTATCGGTAGTAGATAAACTTAAAGAGGCAAAACACTCATTTAGAAATATAGATTTTGTTGTAGGTAATATTGCTACAGGCGATGCTGCCAAAATGCTTGTGGAGGCCGGAGCCGATGCAGTTAAGGTTGGTATGGGGCCGGGTTCGATATGTACCACGAGGGTTATTGCAGGTATAGGAGTGCCTCAGATATCTGCAATTTACGAAGTTGCAAAAGCACTCAAGGGTAGCGATGTTCCGCTTATTGCCGATGGTGGAGTGCGTTATTCGGGCGATGTTGTGAAAGCATTAGCTGCCGGAAGCGATAGTGTTATGTTTGGCTCTTTAGTTGCAGGAACAGAAGAATCTCCGGGTGAGACTATAATTTTTAATGGTCGTAAATTCAAATCTTATCGTGGGATGGGATCGCTGGAGGCAATGGAAAATGGATCAAAAGATCGATATTTTCAATCTGATTTTTGTGACACAAAAAAATTTGTTCCTGAGGGAATCTCCGCACGTGTTCCGTATAAAGGGACGCTATTTGAGGTTGCATATCAACTTACCGGTGGACTTCGCTCTGGAATGGGTTATTGTGGAGCAGCCGATATAGAAAGTTTACATAAAGCTCGATTTGTAAGAATAACCAATGCCGGTATAAACGAGAGCCATCCGCATAATGTAGCGATTACAAGCGAGGCTCCTAATTACAGCCGTCCTGGGAATTAGTAGCCTTATGTTTTTATTATATTTTTATTACTAAATTAGTATGAAAAGGAATTTCTTATTGCTATTTTTTTCGTTTTGGTCATTAGCCCTGTTGAGTGCAGATAGAGGTGATGCTGTTGTTATGACAATTAATAATGAGGAAATAACCCTTTCCGAGTTTGAATATTTTTATAATAAAAATAATATTGAGGGAGTTTTTGACCGAAAAACGCTTGATGAATATATAGATATATTCGTCAACTTCAAACTAAAGGTAGCGGCGGCTAAAGAGGCAAATCTTGATACCATATCTACTTTTATAGATGAATTCAAGGAGTATAGAGGATTGTATGCCGAGGATTACCTTATTGATAAAGAGTACCTTGAGAATGTAGCTTATGATGCATTTAAGAGATCTGCCGAAGAGGTGGGTCCCGATGGTGTAAGATTATTGTCAACTATTGTGATTGTACCCGAAGATGATACGAGGCAGTGTGATGAAGCAGCCCACAACAAGATTGATTCAATCTACAATATGATTATGGATGGTAGAGATTTTGGAGATTTGGCTACGATTTTTTCTCAAGATGTATCGTCTAGCCAGGGCGGAATACTGGGTTGGATGTCAAGGTCACAGCTTGTTCCCGAGTTTTCTGAAGTAGCATTTGATCTTTATAAAGGTCAAATTTCTGAACCTTTTCGTACTAGAGCTGGTTGGCAATTGGTGAAGGTGATGGATATAAAAACATTTGACTCTTATCTGGATCATCGTGACGATATTTACGAATGGATGAGGAAACAGGGATATTACGAGAGTGCTAAAGAGAGGTTGGGAAGAAAACTTATCGAGAACAATGGTTGGGATTTGACACCACAACAGGCTGTTGATCGTCATGATAGTTTGCTTGAGACTATCTATCCGGAGTTTAGAAATATCTCCAGAGAATTTTACGAAGGCTTGCTTTTTTTTGAGATAAGTAATAGGGAGATTTGGGAAAAAGCCTCAACTGATACAGTGGCACTGATAAAATATTTTAATAAGAATAGATCATCGTACAAGTTTGAAAAACCTAAGTTTAAAGGTATGCTTTTTTTCTGTCAAAATCAGGAATTATTTAACCAAGTGAAGGACTCACTTAGCGGTTATCCTCATAATAAATGGGTTAACAGGGTTGTTCCTTTCAACTCAGATTCTGTTGTAGTTCGCGTAATGCGTGGTCCTTTTGAGCCGGGAGATAATGTATATGTTGATAAATTGGCTTTTGGAATAGGTGATTTTAGCCCACTTAAGCAATTTAATCACGTTGATGTTATAGGATATATTGTAACTAAACCCGAAAGTTTTGAAGATGTTGCCGGATATGTAATAACAGATTATCAGAACGATTTAGAGCAAAAATGGATTCGAAAACTGCGTAAGAGATATAAAGTTAAGTTGAACAAGAAAATACTTTATACTATTAACCAATAGCTATACAAGATGATAGGAAGTCGTGGTGTTAAAGTGGCTGTTTCCTCTATTACCGACACTATAAAATGTGTGGGCGGATTTTGCATGTTACTAGGTTTGTTGTCGTGCAGACAGCTAATAGAGTACAATCACAATGGAAAGACTCCTTTGGTAGCTTTAGATGAAAACTTTCTATATGAAGAGGATTTACGTCAGATAATTCCGTATAATCTCTCTTTTGAGGATAGCGTAAAATTTGCTAATGATTACCTACAAAATTGGATTGCAGAGCAGATGCTTTATCGTAATGCCTTAAGAAATATATCCGATACTAAAGAGATAGACAAGCTAGTTGATAATTACCGTCGTTCTCTGATAGTTCATAAATATCAGAAAAAGCTTATTGATCAAAAGCTTATAAAAAATATATCTGAAGATGAGGTGAGCAAATTTTACGATGAAAATAATAGATTATTCATCTTGGAAGAGCCGGTGATTAAAGGATTATTGATCAAGTTACCGCTTAATGCTCCTGAATTAGACAAAGTAAGAAAATTGTATAGACAAAAGGATGCATCGGCTTTTGAGGAACTTGAAAAATATGCTATTCTGAATGCAGTACGCTATGATTTTTTTTATGATAAATGGCAATCGTTATCAGATATTGAGACGGTATTACCAAAATCGGAAGAATCGATTAAGAATATTATCGATAAAAGTAGACATTTAGAACTGAAAGATGAGGATTTTCTATATTTCCTTAATGTTGATGAGTATATAGCAAGAGGAAATGTTAAACCGCTTGAGTATGCCAGAGAAGAGATTAAAAGTTTGCTGATTAACAATAAGGAGGTAGATTATATGCAGCGCGTTAAAAACGATCTTTTTGAGAGTGCTATAAATAATAGCATTGTAAAATTTTATATACCTGTAAAATGAAAAAATCGCTGTCTTTTTTTATAATTTTCACCTTGTCCTGTTTGCTGTTTTCAATCGGATTAGGTGCACAGGATAATGCTATTGATCAGGTTGTGTGGATTGTAGGAGACGAGGCAATATTTAAGTCGCAAGTTGAGGAGGTCCGTTTACAGGCGCAGTTACAGGGAGAACGCTGGGAGGGTGACCCCTATTGTATAATTCCTGAAGAGTTGGCAATAAGGAAATTATATCTGAATCAGGCAGATATAGACAGTGTTTATGCTACACCAGCCGAGGTGGGACAACAGATAGATTATAGACTTCAAACCCTAGCGAATAATGTGGGAGGAATAGAGAAAGTAGAAGAGTATTATGATATGAGTCTATCTCAATTAAGAGAGCGTCTTACGGAGTCTGTTCGTGAAGAGATTATAGTTAATAAGATGAGAATGCGTATTACTAACAGTGTAAAGGTGACTCCTGCCGAAGTACGCAGATACTATAAGAATGTAACAATAGACAGTATACCATTTGTTCCAACACAGGTTGAAGTTAAAATAATTACCCTCGAGCCTAATATTCCGCAATCTGATATAGAATTAGTAAAAGCAGAGTTGCGTGAGTTTACAGATCGTATTCAATCTGGTGAGACTCAATTTTCCACATTGGCTCTGTTATATTCTCAGGATAAAGAGAGTGCACGACGAGGAGGAGAGATAGGTTTTGTAGGTAAAGGTGAACTTTTACCGGAATTTGCTGCAGTAGCTTTCAATCTTACAGATCCTAAAAAAGTTTCTAAAATAGTGGAGACAGAGGTTGGTTTTCATATAATACAGCTTATTGAAAAGAGAGGAGACAGAGTAAACGTTCGACATATTTTGAAAAAGCCTGAAGTATCTGAAGAGAGTGTTAAAGCGAGTATTGCCAGACTCGATTCAATTGCCGATGATATAAGAAATGATAAATTCTCATTCGAAGAGGGTGCCAGATACATATCAGCAGACAAGAATACAAGAAATAATAAGGGGTTGATGACTTATCATCTGCCATACGAGAATACAACAGTATCCAGATTTGAAATGCAACAACTACCTCAAGAAGTGGCTAAAGTAGTGGCAAATATGAATGTTGGCGAAATATCTAAACCTTTTACCATGATTGCCGATAATGGCAAATTGGTTTGTGCTATAGTAAAATTGAAAACCAAAATAGATGGTCATAAAGCTACAATTACCGATGACTATCAAATATTGTTAGATAATGTACTTGCTAGCAAAAGAGATGAGGTTGAGCGTGAGTGGATAAAGAAAAAACAGCTCTCCACATATGTTAAGATTATAGAGGGATGGTCTGATTGCGAATTTAGATATCCTGGATGGATTAAATGATTATATTCCGAACTATGGGAATATTGTCTACATTAAACGATAACAGAACAAGGCTGATTTTAAGTCTGTTATTTATTTTAATGCGGTTATCTCTTTATGATATCGAGCTTGGAGCGCATGAGATCAAGAATAACGATACGCTCCCTGTTGTCGACACCGTACAGAGCAGTGAGTCTATGGTCTATCTAATTAATGCCGATGAGATACGGTTTAGTAAACGTTTGAATCCTGATGCCCAGATACTTGTTGGCAATGTTATTTTTAGACATGATAGTATGTATATGCATTGTGATAGTGCTCTTTTTTTTCAGAATAAAAATTCATTTAATGCATATTTAAATATAAAAGTAGAGCAGGGCGATACTCTGTTTCTTTTTGGTGATTCTCTTTATTATGATGGAAGTACCCGTATAATAAGAGTTAGAGATAATGTGCGAATGGAGAACAGAGATATGGTCCTTTTAACAGACAGTCTTAATTATGACAGGAATATAAATTTAGGCTATTTTTTGAATGGAGGGACCCTTCTTGATATCAATAACATATTAACTTCAGATTACGGTCAGTACAACACTAATATTAAGGTGGCTACTTTTAAGAGTGATGTAAAGCTTGAAAATCCCGATTTTGTGCTAACATCTGATACGCTTATATATAATACGGATTATCATTTAACCTATATTGTCAGCCCCACTAAAATTGTTAGCGGAGATTATACGGTGAATTCGTCTTCTGGTGTATTCAACACGGGAACAAAACAGAGCATACTACTAAACCGTTCGACGGTGTTACAAAAAGCGGGCCTTCGCAGTATTGTAGGAGACAGTATTTTTTACGATAATCTTAAGGGATATGGTGAGTGTTTTGGAGATGTAATAGTTAATGATTTTGAAAATAATGTTTCAATATCTGGAAATTATATCTATTTTGACGAACTTAGAGATTCGGCTGTAGTGACAGGAGATGCTTTGGCCGTTGATTTTTCGCAACCAGATTCTCTTTTTCTACATGCCGACACGTTCAAAATAGTAAGTTATTTTGATGATAACGATTCGCTATTATATAGGCATATTAGGGCTTTTAATAGAGCTAGAGGTTTTAGAACAGATATTCAACTGGTAGCAGACTCAATAGAGTTTGATTCGCGCGATTCATGTCTTACACTTTATAATGACCCTATTGTGTGGAGCGGAGAACAGCAGATATTGGGAGAGGTGATAAAAGCTTATATGAATGATAGTACTCTGAGCTGGATACATGTTATTAATCAGGCTCTATTTGTTCAGAGGCTTGATTCTGTTCATTATAATCAGATATCAGGAAGAGAGATGATGGCATATTTTAACAATGGTGAGTTAGATAGAGCATATGTGAACGGCAATGTGCTGGTAGTATACTATCCCGAAGATGAGGATAGTGTGATGATAGGTATGAATACAACCGAAGCATCAAATCTTACAGCATATTTTGAGAATAAAGAGATTAGTAAAATTTTGATTACCGAGCGTTCAAATGGGGTGCTTTACCCTATGGATCAGTTGACACTCACTAAAATGTATCTGTTTAATTTTGGATGGTTTGACAGAATACGCCCATTTAGTAAGTGGGATGTTTTTTATTGGAGAGGTAAAATGCAGGAGGAGAAACTTAAAATCAAATCTTCCAGAAAAATTCCTCTT
Source organism: Bacteroidaceae bacterium (assembly GCA_035647375.1). Lineage (GTDB taxonomy): Bacteria > Bacteroidota > Bacteroidia > Bacteroidales > Bacteroidaceae > Colenecus. The sequence continues at coordinate 4,670 of DASRNO010000010.1, read as the reverse complement.
CCTACATTAAATTAAAAAGAGGGTTATTATGAGAATGTTTAAATTTAAAGAGCCGCGTCGTTATAATCATAAGTTTATTTATGTTGATGAGCGCAAAGAAAAGTTAGAAAAATTAGAGGAAAAAGCTAAGCGTGATTTAGGTTTGATTCCAGAATCTGAGTATAATCCGGAAAGAATACGTGGAAAGTTTATACAGGGCACAAAACATCTTAAACGTGCAAAAGCATCAGGTACTAAACCTGTCCCTACCGTTATGCAGTTGATGATTATAATCATATTGATAATAATTCTTCGATATCTTATCACCGGAGAACTTCTTTTCTGATAGGTATTTATATGAACAATACTATTAAGCTTCTTTCAGAATCGGTTGCTAATCAAATTGCAGCAGGTGAGGTTGTTCAACGTCCGGCATCGGTGGTTAAAGAGTTAGTTGAGAATGCAATAGATGCTAATGCTACACAAATAGATATTTCTGTTATTGACGCCGGTAGAACATCTATTCAGGTTGTTGATAACGGTACTGGAATGTCTGCATCCGATGCATGCCTCTCTTTTGAACGTCACGCCACCTCTAAGATTCATGCTACAACCGATTTATTTGCCTTGAGCACATTCGGTTTTCGCGGAGAGGCACTTGCATCTATAGCGGCAGTGGCCGATGTGGAGTTAAAAACCAGGCTTAAAACCGATGATGTTGGGATAAAGATTATTATGCGTGCCTCCGAATTTATTAGTCAGGAACAGGTGGTGTGTTCAATAGGTTGTAGTCTTACCGTTAGAAATCTTTTTTTTAATATTCCAGCCAGGCGAAAATTTCTAAAAAGTAATCAGACAGAATTTAGGCATATAATAAGAGAGATAGAGAGAATAGCAATAGCACATCCGGAAGTGAGAATTTCTCTATCACATCAAGGTGAGGAGGTGTTGAATCTTCCGGCCTCTCCTATAAAGTCTAGATTGATAACCCTATTTGGTAGTAAGATGAATAAAAACCTGTTGCCGGTGCGAGTCTCCACATCTATTGTAACGATATCCGGATACGTAGGTACTATTGGTAGTGTTAGGAAAAAAGGCTCTAAACAATTTTTCTTTGTTAATGGGCGATATATACGTCATTTTTATTTTCATAAAGCTGTTCTTGAACCATATATTAATCTTGTACAGGTAGGTGAGCAGCCCTCTTATTTTATATTCTTAGAAATTTCGCCCGATTGTATTGATGTTAATATTCATCCAACTAAAACAGAGGTAAAATTTACTGAAGAGAATGCTATTTGGCAAATTCTTTATTCGGCAGTAAAAGAGAGCGTGGGTAAATATGAGGGGGTTCCAACAATAGATTTTGATACCGAAGGAATGCCAGATATTCCATTGTACGATGGTAAAACTTATGTAAGTCCTCCAAAGGTGAACTATAATCCGGAATTTAATCCTTTTTCTCAATTAAAGCCGGCGGGTAGCCGAAAAGATGGAGAGTGGAGTGTACTTTTCAATAAAACATCTGAGACTCGTCTTAATGAAGCTGATACATTTTTGTCTGAATCATTGCCTGCCTCAACCTACAAATCTATTATTTCTGAAGAACAGAAAAGCATTGAAGAAAAAAGGTCGGAACCGGAGCAGATTTTTGACTGTATCCAGTATAAACAAGCTTATATAGTTACTAAAGTGACTTCGGGTGTTATGATAGTTGATCAGAGATCAGCTCATATAAGGATTCTTTATGAATACTATTTGGACAAGATTTTAAACAATAAACTTGCATCACAGGGATTGTTGTTCCCAGAGATGTATCAGCTTTCAATGGCTGATGCAGCAGCACTTGCGGATCTTATGGATGATTTTATTGCAGTTGGTTTTGACATTTCAAATATGGGACACGGTGCTATAGCTGTACATGGCGTACCGAATGAATTAGAGGGACGTGATTACGAAAAACTTATTGTAGAGATGATTCATTCAGCTATTGATGACGGAGTGGATAATAGAGAACGTCAACGTGAGGCTTTCGTACTCTCTCTGGCAAAATCGGCAGCTATTAATGGAGAGACTAAGCTTGATGTGACAAGAATGAACGATCTACTTAAGAGGCTTTCTGAATGTAAAGTGCCCGGTATTACACCCGATGGGGAAAAGACATTTACTATTATAACAGATTCTGACATAGAAGGTTTTTTTAATCGAAAGTGAATATTTATTATATTTTTAGAGGTATCCAAAAAAAAGATTAATTTTGCTTCGTTTTCAACAATTAAATAATGTCTAAAATATTCAAGGTTATTATATTACTACTATTTTGCTTTTTATGTGAGACAACCCTTGTAGCGCGTGAAGAATATATGTTTAAAAGGCATAGTGTGGAGACCAATCCTTTCTTTGACAATTGGTTTCTGTCAATTCAAAGCGGTGGACAGAGTGCATTCTATCATACTCCAGACAAGGAATTTGCAGATTTTCTTTCACCTTCTATCCATTTAGGGTTTGGTAAATGGTTCTCTCCCTCTATTGGTATACGAAATTCAGCTCACCTTTATAGACAGATGGGTTATTTAACAACTTACAAATATATTGGCGTTTTTTCTGATGTTTTATTTAATTTAAGTAATATCATAGGAGTATATCGTCAGAATAGAATCTTCAACTTTATACCGTTTGCAGGTTTTGGATGGGCTAAAAATTTGGATAGCGATAGATGTTGGATGTATGGTTTTCTACCAGAGTTCGGAATAATGAACGATTTTAGACTTAGTAAAGCGTGGCGCTTCAATTTAGAATTGTCATGTCAGCCTATGTTTAACTTTTACGGAACTGGCAATACGGCTAACGATATTGACGGCTCAAAAAAATTGTTACAGGTTCAGGCTTTGATAGGATTTAATTACGAGCTAAAAAATAGAGGGTGGAACAGAACTCCTAATGTGGAAAAGATGTTAGCCGGACAGGCGGCTCGTATTGATGAATTAAATAATAAATTGAGCGAAGACCGTTATATTATGGATCAGCTATTGTCTCATCTTGTTCAATGTGATTCATTATCAAACTTATTTTACAGTGAAAAAACGGATATATCAACCGCTCCATATTCTCTGTTTTTTAAATTAGACTCCTATACTATTGATCAGGCTAGAGATAAAGTTAACTTAATCTCTATAGCACAAACTGCAAAGAGGGATAACTTGAAGATATTGGTTCGTGGATATGCCGATAAAGGTACAGGTAGGGAGGGATACAATAAAAGGCTCTCAAAAAGAAGAGCCGAATCAGTGGCAGCCGAACTTATAAAATTTGGTATTCCTGAAGAGAATATATCTATAGAGAGCATGGGCGGAGTTGACGATTTACAACCCTCTTCACATAACCGCAGGGTTGTAATAAGTTTAAAAAAATGATCTCTTTATCTCTAAATACAAATAAGATAATCACTCTCTAAAACCGATTATCTCTCTTACTTCCCTTAGAGTTTTTCTAGCATTTTCTTTGGCTTTCTCAGCTCCGAGACGGGATATTTTGTTTAGTAACGCGTAATTGTTGTTATACTCTTTTATTCTCTCTCTTATTGGCTCTGTAGCTTTAATCACATCTTCGGCAAGTTGTTTTTTTAAATCACCATATCGGATGGAGCAATTATTCCATTTTTCTTCAAAATAACTACAAGTCTCTTTGTCAGACACAATATTTAACAGGGTGAAAAGATTTTGTATTACTTCTGGTTTCTGACTGTTAGACATTGTAGGTCCGGAGTCGGTTACCGCTTTCATAATTTTATTACGTATAGTACTTGGCTCGTCTATCAAAAAAATACAGTTTCCTTCAGATTTTCCCATTTTGCCCGATCCATCTAGCCCCGGAATTTTTACTCCGCCCTTTTTTGAGAGTGAGAAAGATTCGGGTTCAGGAAAAAGATCTATATTATACATTGTATTGAAACGTCTTGCAAATTTTCTTGCCATTTCCATATTCTGTTCTTGATCTTTTCCCACAGGAACTTTATTTGCTTTATGAATTATTATATCAGCAGCCATCAGTGTAGGATAGGTTAACAGCCCCGCATTTATATTTCCAGGCTGTTTCCTGGCTTTATCTTTGAAAGAGGTTACCCGTTCTAGTTCACCTAAGTATGCGTTCATATTAAGATAGAGATAGAGTTCAGCCACCTCTGGAACATCACTTTGTATGTATATGGTAGCCTTTTCGGGATCAAGCCCGCACGCCAAATATTCGGCAAGAATAGAGTAATTGTTATTTCTTAAATTCTCTGGTTTAGGATGAGTCGTTAGAGAGTGCCAGTCTGCGATGAAAAAATAGCAATTGTATAAGTCTTGAAGTTTTAAAAAGCTTTCTACAGCTCCGTAATAATTACCTAAGTGAAGTTTTCCGGTAGGACGGATGCCGCTGAGAACTGTTTCCATAAATTTAAGTGCAATTTTTTCTGTGTTTATTTTGCGCAAAGGTAATTAAAAATGTTTTGGTTGAGAAATAGAAAAAAATAACTGAAAGTTTTGTGGAGTTTATAACAAGTGCTATCTTTGCACCGTTTTAGAAGTAAGGGCGTTTAGCTCAGCTGGTTCAGAGCATCTGCCTTACAAGCAGAGGGTCGGCGGTTCGAATCCGTCAACGCCCACGTTTATAAAACAAAAGACTTACATTTAAAATGTGAGTCTTTTTTT
>DASRNO010000009.1:0-8587 GCA_035647375.1 Bacteroidaceae bacterium | reverse complement strand
GTTCTTCACTGATATAGTTGGCTACTTTGTCAATGAAAATAAGTGATAGACATTTAATACCTTTTTCTTGCAAGCTTTGCTTTTTGGTAAAGTGTCTAATAATCAACCATTCCAATTGTAAGTCCCAAATACCTTGGATATTTCCAGAGGTTTGTTTCTCAAAAATCTCCACTCCATTACTGAAAATAACCGACCATTTTTGAGTTCTTAAACTCTTTTTAATCTGTTGGATTCGATAATTAAGGTAACTTGGATTATTGGTTATTTCGCCTAAATTATCACCATTTTTTAACCATCTTGAATTTTTAAATTCGATTTTTCCAGAACTTGATTGATGCCAAGCTTTTATTTTAGCTCGGATTTGACTACTACCATTTTTTATTTCTGAAAGTTCTAATTTTAAAGTGGCTTCATCGTTTTTTTCGGCTACAGTTAATACCTCAATTTTCTTTACTAATCCTTGTTGGTAACTATCATAAGGCGTGAGTCGATAAATCTTGTTTTTAGAAATCTTATGAGTAGCTGAATATCTGATTTTAAATAGTGGGTTGAGTTTTGAAATTTGATTAATCGAATTAGTAGTATCCATTCCTTCTTGTGGCTCATCCATTATAATAATTGGATTTGTCCTTCCGATTGCTTCGATAAATGGAATGTTTGCAAATAAATCTTCTCTTTTAGCTTGGTTTAAAATTTTATCTTCTGAGTTAAAAGAAGCTAAGGTCATTACCATTATTTGGGGGTGTTGTTCTTCAACAAAACTGGTAACTCTATTTAGTTTTTTGCTGTTATACTCAAAGTAGTTTGGCGTAAACCCATAAATATATGCTAATTGTTTTTCAAAGGTTGATAAGGTATTTAAAACTCCTTGTCTAATGGCAACCGAAGGAACCAGTATAATAAACTTTGTGAATCCGTGATTTTTAAATAATTCATATATAGACTTTATATAAACAAGTGTTTTACCAGTTCCAGTTTCCATTTCTATGGTTAATTCTTGTTCTTCTGTAAGTTCTGCTATATTTTCACTGATTGAGTTCTGATTTAATACGGATTTTATGTTATCGGAAATTTGCTCCATAGTAAGCGAACAAACATTTGACCGAATTCCATTAGCAGAGGCGTTGTCAAAATCATTTTTAACCGTGCCTTCAAACACATCAACTACTGATTTTATAGCGGTTTCTTGATATTCTAATAGCTCTAATTTTAATTCCATTACTTTACGCTATTTGTGTTTGTTTTTATATTTAATTTTCTGTTCAGCAACTTTTAAAGCTTCCTCTCCTAATTCTTCATCTTTGATTTCATAAAGTATTTTTTCACTAAGATATAAGATTAATAATTCTTCTTTATCTAAATTTAATATCTGCGCAAGCTTAACAATCTGTTCCTTTGTAGCTTTTCTTTCGCTTCTTTCAATTTTACTAAGAATAGCCGTGTCAATATCCAATTGAGCAGATATGTGTCTCAAATACAATCCTTTCTCTTCTCTTTTTTCTCGAAGTATTTCGCCTACTAATTTGTTGGTTCTCATTTGTGGAATATCATTTATGTAATTCAACTTGACAAATGTAGTCAAATGCTTTAATTAATTTCTCTTATTGGTAATTTATTTGATATGGAATAATTGTTATCTGAAAAAAATAAAAACATATTTTTCAGATAAAGTTTCTGTTTGTGATCTTACTTTTACTTGCCTTTAATAATACATATATGTAATAAGTGCAATATTTTTTAAAAAAAAATTGGCGAATCTTTGCGGCTTTTATCAATTGTATTAACTTTGCTGCACTTAGAAACCATTTTTATCAATAAAACTTTAATGCAATGGAGTTAATTTTAAAACAAGCAGCCGAGCTGTACGCAGCTTTCGCTAAGGATGCAAACTTGCAGATTGAAAAAGGTAATAAAGCTGCCGGAACACGCGCTCGTAAATCTTCTCTAGGGTTGGAGAAACTTATGAAACAGTTCCGTAAAGCTTCACTTGCTGCAGGAAAATAGCTTAATTCTGGCGAAAAGATAGCTGGTGATCCATTATATGGATTTGCCAGCTATTTTTTTTCTATTTTTGCGGATTAAAAATAATCTTATCCTGTCATATTATAAATATATGAGCTTTTTAACTTTAAACTCTTTTAAAAGCGAATCTGCCCAGATAATAAAACTTGGTTTGCCTGTAACTATAGCTCAGATGGGAATGATATTTCAAGGTCTGGCTGATACAATAATGCTAGGACATTATTCAACCGATAACATGGCAGCAGCGGGATTTGTGAATGGACTTTTTTTACTGGGAATTTTGTTGAACCTAGGCTTTTCTATGGGCTCTATTTCTCAAATAGGAAAAAGATATTCTCAAAATAAAAATTCCGAGATTGTATCGCTTTTGAAGAGTAGTTTAATAGCAAATTTTATTCAATGTTTGCTGTTAACCATAGCAATGATAGGGCTTTTACTATTTATACCATATCTTGGACAGCCTGTAGAGCTTCTGCCACTGATGAGAATATATTTGTTGATTCTTGTTACATCTTTACCTCTTTTTGCTTTTCTCAATGGAGCCAAACACTTTTTTGATAGCATAAACGACACTGAAGTTTCAATGTGGGTTTTGATAGGAGGCAATATATGGAATGTTCTCTTTAACTATTTCTTGATATTTGGGAAAATGGGATTTCCTGAGATGGGTATTGCAGGTGCTGCTATTGCCACTGTCTCTGCAAGAGTGATAATGTTGATTGCATTTGCACTTGTATTTTTATTGGCGGATAAATATAAAAAATACAGAGATGTGTGGAGGGAATCTCCGGCCACAAGAAGGCATATCTCTTTGTTGAATCATTTGGGATGGCCAATCTCTATACAGCTGGGGCTTGAATCGGCCTCTTTTTCACTTTTGGGAATAATGCTTGGTTGGATAGGGGTTACAGCATTGGCTTCGCATCAAATTATGCACACACTCTCAGGAGTTGTATTGATGTTTTACTTGGGAATAGGTGAGTCTGTATCTATAAGGGTAAGTAATTACAAGGGACTCGGAAATATGGAGGGAGTTCGTAATGTGTCAAATACCGGTTATGTAATGACATTTATTATAGGTCTTACCCTAAGTATAGTTCTTTTTCTTACAAGGAATAAATTGGGTTATATTTTTACTGATAATGTAGATGTAACAAGAACTGTAGCTACTATGATTTTACCCATGGTTCTATATCAATTAGGCGATGGTTTACAGATAAATTACTCAAATGCTTTAAGAGGGTTTGGCGATGTAAAAATGCTTATGCGCTACTCTGTTCTGGCTTATATTATTATATCACTACCTTTAAGCTATCTATTTGGAATTCTACTTGATGGGGGTGCTCCAGGAGTTTGGATGGGGTTACCTTTTGGGCTTACAACGGCTGGTTTGCTATACTATTTTAGATTTAGGAAAATAACCCGGCCTTATTGCAATAGAAAGGTTAAATTACCTCTATAAATTGAATAATAATTCCACTTATCTGTAGAAGCGAAATTTCACATATTTTTGTATCATATTCGGCTATAAGCAGGCTTTCGCCAGCATCAAGAAGCGATTTTTGTACTTCTCTTATCTGAAAACCGGAAAGTTCGCCTAAAAGATATCGATCATAAGCTATATCATAATTTTTTTGTGCGGTTTCTAAATTCTCTTTTTCCAACTTAACAAGCTGGATATTATTATTATAAGCTTGCCATAAATCGGCAAGGGTTACTCTAAGGGAGAGTTCAAGTTCATCTAAGGCTATTTCAGCACTTTTGGCTTCAATACGTGCATTTTTTATTTCTGTCCGTTTTTTTCCGTCAATAAGATTAATTCCAACTGTAGCTCCAAAATCTGACCCCCAATGCCCCCTTCGTATTGTAGACGTTGCACCGTAAATGTTATGTGTGTATCCATAGCCGGTATTAAGTTTAAGATATGGATATACTCTGGATTGTACGCTTTTTAGGTCAAGATTAGCCATAGTGGTGCCACTATGAGCTCTTAAAAGCTCGGAATTATTTTCCAGCATATACATTAGAAGAGAGTCGTAATTAAGTGGTTGAATAAGAGAAATTATTGAGTCGGCAGCAATAAAAGGAGTTGAGAGGTCGTTATTTGACATTAGTCGTTTAATTTTAATTCCTGCCGATGTCAAGAGTTCGTTTTGTTTCAAAGATTTTGCGCTGTCAGCATTAAAGTCTACTTGAGCTAATTTTAGATCTAGTTGTGAATTTTCGCCTATTGAATATCTCTCTTGGACTATTCTCAGACGTTCGCGCGATAGCGAAACGGCATAGTTCAGGTTTTTCATACGTATGAATTGTCTTACATAGTTGTAATAATTAGAAGATAATTCAGCTACAAAATCTTCTATGGTAATTAGGGTTTTAATACTGCCTATATTCTGAAACTCCTCCAGTTTTTTTTTGGTGGTTTGTATTTTAAAGCCATCAAAAACGGTCAATTCAGCTCTAATAGCAGTGTTAAGAGTGTTATCGGCAATGTTGCGCATCTTAGTAGTCTGTCCGGTCTCTCTCGATTCTGTGTTGTTACCATATATGTTGCCTGAGTAACCTGCTGTGAGATTGATAGAACCAAGGCCTCCAGCATTTGCCCAAGAGTTGTTATTGGCCGTAATGGCCTCGTCGTTTCTAGTTATTTTAATATTGTAATTATTTACAAGTCCGTAGTCAATACATGATTGTAAAGAGAGTGTCTGTGCCGTGCCGGATTGATATGCACTGCAAAAACAAAAAATAGATATTATCAAAATGAATTTACCTGGTTTCATTACTCTTTTTATCTTTAATAGAGGTTGATACATAAGAATATATTGCTGGAACAATATACATTGTAAAAAAAGTGGCAACAATTATACCTCCTACGACGGCTGTTCCCATAGCGATACGTCCGGCACTACCTTCACCCTTAGCCAATACGAGTGGTAGTAGTCCAAGTACTGTCGACGCACTGGTCATAAGAATTGGACGTAGGCGTTGTATTGAGGCCATTCTTATAGCAGTTAATTTATCTATACCTGCTTTTTGTTTTTGATTAGCGAACTCTACTATAAGAATTCCGTTTTTTGCCACGAGTCCAATAAGCATGATTATTCCTATTTGGCTTAAAATGTTCATAGTTTGATTGTTTATCAACATAAACAACAGAGCTCCAAATAGTGCTAAAGGGACTGTAAGCATTATTACAAAGGGATCTTTAAAACTCTCAAATTGTGCAGCAAGCACAAGATATATTAATAACAAGGCAAAAATAAAAGCAAATATAAGACTGTCTGCGCTCTCTCTAAACTCTTTTGAATCTCCTGCCAATGCGGTGCGGAAAGTGTCGTCTAGAGTCTCGCGGGCAATTATATCCATCTCATCAAGAGCATCACCAAGCGTAACACCCTCGGACAATCCTGCTGAAATGGTAGCCGACACGAATCGGTTATATCTGAATAATCTAGGAGGGGCTATATCTTCAGTTAGCTCTACAAGATTATCCATCTGAATCATATTGCCAGTAGAACTACGCATGTAAATTGATTTAAGCGCATTTGGAGTGTTTCTCTGTTGACGATTAATCTCACCAATAATATCGTATTGCTTTCCATTCATATAGAGATAACCCAAACGCTGACCGCTAAGACCATATTGTAATGTTTGAGCTATATCTCTGGTGTTTACTCCCAAGATATTTGCTTTCTCTCTATTAATAGATATTCTTACTTCGGGTTTTGAGAATTTTAAATTAACGTCGGCCATCTGAAACATAGGGTTGTCATTTACCTTGCCCATGAATTCGGGGAGTATCTGTTGTAGTTTGTCAATATTTGTGGCTTGAATAACATATTGAACAGGCATTGATCCTCTTCTACCACCAAAAGAGGATTGTTGTTGAACAAAAGAGCGGGCGTCGGTTTCGGTTCTGACAGCTCTTGACAACTGAGCAGCTACATCCATCTGGCTATAATCTCTTTCGCTCAAATCTTTTAATGTTATCTGAACATTTCCACCTCCACTTGAAACACGAGCTGTAACAAATTTGGCATCAGGGATTATAGAATCTACAAGTCTATTAATTCCCTCCGTATAGTCACGCATAAACTCGTAGGTAACACCTTCAGGACCGGTTGTGCGGATTGTAATTGCTGAACGATCTTCTAAAGGAGCCATTTCGGCGGGAATATTGACCCACATCCATACACACCCTAGGAGTGAAACAGCCATTATAAATATAGCTATCCATCTATGTTTTAGAAATTTTTCAAGAGTCTTGGCATAGTGATAGTTCAGACTTGTGAAAAATGGCTCCGTTTTGTTGTAGAACCAGTTTTTATTTTCTCGTCTTACAAGAATCTTGGTAGATATCATAGGGGTGAAGGTAAGGGCAACAAACGATGATATTGTAACAGAACCGGCAATTACAAGACTAAATTCACGAAAAAGCCTTCCGGTTACTCCTTCCATAAATATGATGGGGAAAAACACAACTAAAAGAGTGATAGTTGTAGAAACTATTGCAAAAAAGATCTCTTTAGCTCCCTCTATTCCCGCCTCTCTTGGTTTCATGCCGCGTTCTATACGTATATATATATTCTCTGTCATAATTATGGCATCGTCTACAACTAATCCAACTGAAAGAACCACTGCCAGCATGGAGAGTACATTTATACTGAACCCAGCAATAAACATTATAAAGAATGCTCCAATCAGAGAAACAGGAATTACCATACATGGTATAAGAGTAACTCGCCAATCGCGTAGAAAGAGAAAAATAATAGCTATTACTAGAATGAAAGCCATAAAAATGGTATTCTGCACCTCTTTTATACTTGCACGAATAAAACGGGTGTTATCAAAACTATATTCATATTCAACATCTTCAGGCAGATCTTTACTCATTCTTTCCATACGTTCGTACACATTGTTGGCTATCTCAATATGGTTGGCTCCGGGTTGTGGTACAACAACAACACCTATCATGGGTACGCCATTTATCTTCATATAGCTTTTAATATCGCGTGGCCCTAATTCGGCATGGCCTATATCGCTGAAGCGAATAACTCGTCCATTACTATGCTTTATTACCAGATTATTGAACTCATTGGTTGTGTGCATTTGTCCAAGTGTACGTATATCAAGTTCTGTTCTATCACCCTCTATTGAACCGGATGGTAGTTCCACGTTTTCTCTGTCAAGACTGTTTTTTACATCCATGGGAGTAATTCCAAAGCCGGACATTTTTACGGGGTCCAGCCAGAGTCTCATGCAGTAACGTTTTTCGCCCCAGATAGTAACACTACTTACATCAGATATTGTTTGAAGTTGTTCTTTAACCACAAGATCGGCTATTTCGCTTAACTCAAGCAGTGTGCGTTTATCGCTCTTAATGGACACCATCAATATGGGCGAAGCGTCGGCATCGGCTTTAGATACAGTGGGTGGATCGCAATCTCTGGGCAGTCTGCGTTGGGCTCTAGAAACTTTGTCGCGCACATCGTTGGCTGCTGTCTCCAGATCGACCGAAAGTTCAAATTCTACAGTAATTCTGCTACTTCCCTGCTGACTAACGCTAGTAAGAGAACGTATTCCCGGTATTCCGTTTATCTCCTGCTCCAGTGGTTCTGTTATCTGATTCTCTATAACTTCGGCATTGGCACCCGGATAAGAGCATGATACTGATATTATAGGATTGTCTACAGAGGGGTATTCACGAATTCCAAGACTAAAATATCCAACAAATCCAAATAGTAGAATTGTCAATGTCAGAACTGTAGCCAAGACTGGGCGTTTAATGCTGAGTTCTGATATATTCATCTTATTTGTACTTTTAAACCGGTTCTTAACTGTAATATCCCACTGGTTATTACCGTGTCACCATGACTTATCCCATGTAAAACTTGAACATGAGAGTCTGTTCGTAAACCTTTTTTTATCTCAACTGGTTGAGATAATCCATTTTTATATAAAAAGACCTTGTCGATACCCATCTCTGATATAATAGCTTCGCTTGGAACAGAAAGCGCTTGGTCGAATATTTTAGTAGTAAGCGTTACGGTAACATATCTGCCGGGTACAAGCTCTCCATCGGAATTGTCATAAATGGCTCGTGCAGTATAGGTTCCAATTTCTGGATCCACTTTGGAATCGGTTGCGTAGATAGTAGCCTCTCTCTGTACATTATCTCCTACAACAGAAAATAGGATGGGGGTTCCAATCTGCAGTGAGCCTGCATAACGTTCAGAAACAGAAAATTCCACTTTAAGTCTACTATTACTTGCAAGAGTGGCGATGGTTGAGGATGGCGATGCATAGGCTCCGGTGCTTACATATCGTAATCCAATTACACCATCAAAGGGTGCTCTTAATTCAGTTTGTGCAATTTTTGCCTTTATCTCGTCAATCTCGGCTTCTAACTTGGCTAGATTTGACTCGGCTTCTTGCAGAGCCTCCCTACTGACAGCCTCTTTTTGAAGCAGGATAGATTGACGGAATACCCGGTCTTTGTTAAGTTTAAGTTGGGCCTCCAGTTTTCTGAGCTGAGCTTGTAAGGGAGCGTCATTAATTTTAGCCA
>DASRNO010000008.1:0-9165 GCA_035647375.1 Bacteroidaceae bacterium | reverse complement strand
CTATGGAAAAATATACAATCGACGGAAATTTGCCCTATAAGTATGGTTTTATAGTAGAGTATTCAGAGAATTAAAGAAACAGTGATAAACAAGAGCGAAATTAAAAAATTGTGAAATGGGAATAAAAATAGAGTTATTACTGATAGTTTTATCAATACTATTTTTTTTAAGTATTCTTTCAAGTAAAATTAGTTCCAAGTTTGGAGTGCCTGCCCTTCTGCTGTTTTTAGCTGTGGGTATGCTTAGTGGCAGCGATGGTTTTGGAATAGAATTTGAAAATATTCAACTAGCTAATGCTATAGGAACGGTAGCGCTTTGCATTATTCTTTTTTCGGGTGGGATGGATACAAAAATGGTAGAAATACGTCCGGTGTTAAAACAAGGTGTTTTGTTGGCCACTATAGGAGTTATTTTGACAGCATTTATAGGGGGCATTTTAGTTTGGTTTGTTTTCAATCATATAAAAGGAGCAGTTGCAATAAGCCTATTAACCTCTCTTTTATTGGTTTCGGTAATGTCATCGACCGATTCGGCATCGGTATTTTCAATACTTAGATCAAAAGGTTTGCATTTAAAGAACAATCTAAGGCCAATGCTTGAGTTGGAGAGTGGGAGTAATGATCCTACAGCATATATATTGGTTATCACTCTTATAGAAATAGTCAAAATGAGTGCCACGCCCAATTATATGAACGTTATATCCGCTCTAATAATTCAAATGACAGTAGGAGTTATATCAGGTTATATTTTGGGAAAACTCTCCGTATTTATAATAAACAGAATAAAAATAGATAATGACTCCTTGTACCCTATATTGGTTTTTACTTTTTGCATATTTATATTCTCATTTACCTACTTTATAAAAGGAAATAGTTATCTGGCCGTTTATATAGGAGGGCTGGTTTTGGGGAACGAAAAATTTCTAAACAAGCGTTCAAGCATGAATTTTTTTGATGGGCTGACCTGGATTAGCCAGCTTCTTGTCTTTTTAACATTGGGATTACTCGTCAACCCAAGCGAACTTGTGCCTATTCTAATTCCTGGTCTTATTATTAGCTTTGCCATGATATTTATAGCCCGTCCCGTAACTGTATTTCTTACACTGTTACCATTTAGAAAGATGCCTGTAAAAGATAAGGTATATATCTCTTGGGTTGGGTTAAAAGGAGCAGTTCCAATAATATTTGCTATAATTCTTCTGGCCGAGAATGTTCCTAATGCCAGACTGATATTCAATATTGTGTTTTTGTGTACTTTAGTCTCACTCTTGGTTCAAGGCACATCATTACCCATTATGGCAAAATGGCTTGGGTTAGCGGATAAGCCACAAGAACTGAACAAACTAATCGAGTTTGATATAGAGTTGTCCGAAGATATTAAATCGACCACATCAGAGATTATTTTAACTGAAAATATGATTAAAAATGGGAACAAATTAATGAATTTGTCTTTACCCGAAAATACACTTGTTGTATTGTTAAAACGCAATGAGAAATATATAGTTCCTACCGGTAAGACCTCTTTAAAGATAAACGACGTTCTGCTTATAATTACCGACGATCAGGAGGCACTGTTAAACACATATAAAAGTTTGAATGCGGAGTAATTATTCCGGCATAAAATTCTTTTTAAGTGTTATAAGGTTATTTATTAACTTAAAACTATTATTTTTGTAAAAAGGCAAAATGGAAGTCGTGCTAATTTCTGCAAGCACTTGTGTTGAAAATAGTTGGTTTTGTATAAGCAGGCTTATTGTTGGTTGTTCCTGCTGCTGTTTTAATATTTCGGCTATTTTAACACCCACTCATTATGTGAGTTATAAAAAACAATAAAAAACAGATAAATGAAAAAAGTAACATCATCATTTGTGGTAATGCTTTTAGTCATTCTGACTGTTAAAGCAGAAAGCTCTGTAGCTATAAGAATAAACTCTTTGGGTTATCCCGAAAAATCGGTAAAGAGAGCTGTGGTTCTCTCTTCTGCCGAATCATTCAAAGTTATAAATTCTAAAAACGGCAAAGTTGTCTTAGATGGGAAATTGTCAGATCAAGTAACTCAGGACGATGTTGGTCAGAGTGTAAGGTTTGCCGACTTCTCCAATCTGGAAAAGAGGGGACAATATCATATTTATGTAGAAGGAGTAGAAGGAGCAGAGCGCTCTATAGATTTCGAGATAGGTAAAAATATATATAAGCCAGCTTATATACTCTCAATGAGGGCCTTTTATCTATGGCGATGTGGAATAGCTGTTAAAACAGAATATAATGGTAATATTTTCAGTACAGAGGCATGTCATCTTGACGATGGATGGTTAGATTATATCGGATCTGAGGGGGAAAAACGAGATGGTACCGGTGGTTGGCACGATGCCGGAGACTACGGTAAATATACTGTTAATGCCGGTATTACCCTTGGAGTGCTATTTTATGCTTGGGATCATTTTGGCGATAAGCTAAAAAAAATATCTCTCAATATTCCTCGTACCGCTTCAGGTATGCCCGATTTTCTGCAAGAACTAAAATGGGAGACCGATTTTATATTAAAGATGCAGTATCAGGATGGATCAGGAAGAGTTTCGCATAAACTTACCCGTAAAGAGTTCTCCGGATTCATTATGCCCCAGGAAGATAAAGAAAAGCGATATTTTACTGAGTGGAGCTCTGCTGCCACTGCCGATTTTATAGCTATTATGGCTATGGCGGCTCGTTATTTTGCTCCCTATGATGCTGAATATGCAAAGAAGTGTCTTGCAGCTGCCCAGGTGAGTTATAATTTTCTTTCTCAAAGCGCACAGAAAAATTTTATACAAGGCGATTTTTCTACCGGAGGATATCAGACTACCGATGCGGACGATCGCCTATGGGCAGCAGTAGAGATGTGGGAGAGTACCGGGAATCCACAATATCTGCAAGATGCAGAGTCGAGAATAGAGAGTTTAAGAACAGTTGTAGCCGAAGATTGGGATTGGGGTAGTCTCTCTAATATGGGAGTGTTCACTTACGCTTTGTCAGAGCGGAGTGGAAAAAATCCTGAAATTGACAGTAAGGTAAACGAAGCGATAATAAAAGTTGCTGATAAACTAGTAGAGACAGCCGCAAAAGATATATATTCCCGAGCCTTGGGTGGGCGTTATTATTGGGGGTGTAACGGTACAGTAGCTCGTCAAGCTATAAATCTTCATGTAGCAGAGCTACTCAATGGAGGAACAGAGTACAGAAAAACCATTCAGGGCCTTGTAGACCATCTGTTTGGATACAATTATTACGGACGCTCCTATGTTACAGGAGTGGGAATAAATCCCCCCTTAAATCCTCATGACAGACGCTCAGCGGCAGATGGGATAGAAGCGCCTTGGCCGGGTTATTTAGTTGGTGGAGGACATACAGCTACTGATTGGGTAGACGAGGAGGAGGATTATGCCCGGAACGAAATAGCTATTAACTGGCAGGCAGCTCTTGTCTATTTGCTGGCCTCAACTCTTGATTAATTACTAACTATAAATTATAACCAATATGAAGAGATTTTTAAATAAAATTATGACGGTTGCTGTTGGCTTGTCAGCTCTTTTCGGGTGTAATTCAGGCAATCATGGTTACGTTGGCCGGTCTAAACTTTCGGAGTTTGACAAAGAGGCCATTAATATTGTGTCACAAATGACACTTCAAGAAAAAGTAGATATGATGCATGGGAAATATATGTTCGTATCTGCCGGTATTGAAAGACTTGGAATATCCGACATGCAATATGCTGATGGTCCTTTTGGTATACGAGAAGAGTTAGAATCCAAATCATGGAATCCGTTACGACTCTCAAACGATTCTGCCACTTTTTTTCCAACCGGATCGGCCCTTGCAGCCACCTGGAGCCCCGAATTGGCCTACGAATATGGAGTTGGTTTAGCTAGAGAAGCGCGCCTTCGTGGAAAAGACATGCTATTGGGGCCTGCAATTAATATACAGAGAATTCCTACCGGAGGGCGTACGTATGAATATTTAAGCGAAGATCCCTTTCTTAGTTCCCGTCTTTCAGTAAGCTATACAAGGGGAGTTCAAGATAACGGAGTTGCCGTATGTCTTAAACATTACGCCTTGAACAATCAGGAAAATAATCGTGGTACGGTAAATGTGGTTGTTAGCCCCAGAGCTATGCGTGAAATATACCTACCCCCCTTTCAGGCAGCGGTGATTGAAGGCGATGCGTATGGAGTAATGGCTGCTTATAACAAAGTTAATGGTAGATGGTGTTCGGAAAATGATTTTCTTCAGAACCGTGTGCTCAGAGACGAGTGGGGATTCAAAGGTATGATTATTTCAGACTGGGGTGGTACACACAGCACGGTAGATGCAGTAAATAATGGTCTTAATGTTGAAATGCCCGGCGATCAATATTTAGGTCAGGCCTTAATTGATTCTGTAATAAACGGTAAAATATCTGAAAAGGTTATAGATGAGAGAGTAAAGGATATTCTACGCGTTAGAATGGCTATTGAACCTATACCATCGCAAGAGGCCAATAAAATAATGACAGCTCAACCTGAGCAGGCGGCCATAGCCTATAGAGTAGCTGCAAAATCTATTGTCTTATTAAAGAATGACAACTCCCTGTTACCTCTCAATTTGAACAAAATAAAAAAAATTGCTGTAATTGGCGATAATGCTACACGAAAAATGTCGTCGGGTGGTGTAGGAGCAGGAGTAAAAGCTTATTGCGAGATAACACCTCTAGAGGGTTTAAAATCACAGCTTAATGGTTTAGCCGAAATAGTATTTGCACAGGGATACTCCACCATGTCCGGCCGTTACCGTTGGGGTATACAGCCTGAAACATCGTCAGAAAAACTTGTAGCAGAGGCTCTTAAAGCAGCTAAAGATGCCGATGTTGTTATATTTATAGGAGGTAATAACCGCGAGGTAGAGACCGAGGGAAGCGATAGAACAACAATAGAGCTACCCTTTGGACAGGACAATCTGCTAAAGGCTATATCAGAGGTTAATGAAAATATTATTACCGTGTTAGTAGCCGGAGCTCCTGTTGATCTTAATAGAGTTAATGATGTTTCATCCTCTATAGTTGTATCATGGTTTAATGGTTCAGAGGGGGGAAATGCTCTTGCCGATGTACTGGTAGGTAATATATCTCCTTCAGGAAAGTTACCTTTTACCTATCCCATTAAGTTAGAAGATTCACCAGCCTATGCAATGGGTAATTATCCTCAAACAGATGTTCCCATATCGAAAGATGTGTTTGTTTCGTTAGTAGGAAACGAGGCGGCCGAAAATGTTTTAACCAGCGAACATTCAAATAGGAATATTGCCGTCTACTCCGAAGATATGCTTGTAGGTTATCGCTGGTTTGATACAAAAAACAAACCGGTTATGTATCCATTTGGGCACGGATTATCCTATACAACTTTCGATTATGATAATATTATTGTTTCAAAAAACAAATACTCCAAGAAAGAGAGCATAGAGGTAACTTTTGAGTTGAATAATACCGGAGAGTATGAGGCGGACGAGGTTGTACAACTCTATGTAAGCCGTATAGATTCAAAAGTGGAATGGCCCTTTAAAGAGCTAAAAGCTTTTAAGAGAATCTCTCTTAAGCCGGGAGAATCAAAAACAGTAACACTGAGCGTTCCTGTTGAGAATCTTAAATATTGGAATGAGAAAAAATATGATTGGGTTCTTGAGCATGGAGTAATAGAACTATTGATAGGCTCCTCGTCGGCCGACATACGTTTAGTAACCAGAGTAAATATTTAACATATACTTTTTAAAATAACAAGAGGTAAAGTATGGCTAAGACATACAATGAAATTAACGATAAAATTCTAAAGGGAAATGCAGTAGTCTTAACAGCCGAGCAGGTGTCAGAGATGGCAATTACAATGTCGGCACAAGAGATAGCTGAAAAGGTTGATATAGTTACTACAGCCACATTCGGAGCAATGTGTTCGTCGGGCGCATTTCTGAATTTTGGTCACTCTACACCTCCTATCCGAATGGAAAAAATAGAGATAAACGGAGTAGGAATGAGTGGAGGATTGGCCGCAGTAGATACCTATATAGGTGCTACAGACTGTAATCCTCTAAATCCCAAATATGGAGGAGCACATATAATAGAAGATTTGGTCAATGGCAAAGAGATGGTACTTGAGGCGTGGGGTAAGGGAACAGACTGTTATCCCCGCACTCATATTAAAACAGCCATTACGCTTGATAGTATAAACGAGGCCATTATGTGTAATCCTCGTAATTCGTATCAAAATTATAACGTAGCTACAAATACAACAGATCGTTTAAAACACACCTATATGGGCACATTGTTACCTTTTATGCGTAATGCGTCATATAGCTCAGCCGGAGAGCTCTCTCCGTTGATGAACGATCCCGAATGTAGAACTATAGGCTTAGGAACCAGAATTTTTTTATGTGGAACTCAGGGTTATGTAACTTGGAATGGAACTCAATTTAACACTTCTAAAAAAGTGAACAGATATGGTATACCAACAAGTAACGCCCGTACAATAGCTGTTACAGGCAATCTCAAAGAGATGAATACAAATTTTTTGAGAGCCGCCTATTTTGAAAAATATGGAGTAAGTATGTTTGTAGGCATTGGAATTCCAATTCCTATTTTAGATAAAGATATGGCCGCGCGGGTCTCTATAAGAAATAGTCAGATAGAAACAACTATTTGCGATTACGGCCACGACTATGACGTTTTAGGTAAAACCGATTATGCCTCTCTGAGAAGTGGAGAAATAGAGATTAAAGGCAAAAAAGTACATACGTCGCCACTGTCAAGTTTGGCTAAAGCTCGCGAAATAGCAGAAATACTTAAATGTTGGATTATGCGTGGCGAATTCACGTTGACGGCGCCAGTTCGTGATATGCCTACAGAGACCAATATGAAAAAATTGGACGAAAAAATATTCTAAATTAAAGAGGCACTATGGTAAAAAAATTGATACTTACATTTCCCGGAGAATCTATTGAACGTCCTTTTACGTATGAACTCATTAAAAAATTTGATATTAGAATTAATATTCTAAAGGCTAATATTGAGGCAGGAAAAACCGGTAAATTGTTGGTAGAGTTTGATGCAGATGTAGAGAGCATAAATAAAGCTATTGAGTATCTTGAAGCAAATGGAGTTGATATCAGTTTGTTATCGAGTAAAATATCGTACAATAGCACTCTTTGTATAAATTGTGGAGCTTGTGCGGCGGCATGTCCTCCGCACGCTCTAACCATAACAAGTCCAGATTGGAAACTGGTATTCGATAAGGATAAATGCATTATGTGCAAACTATGTCTTACCTCATGTCCATTAAATCTTTTCAAGATAGAGTTTACCGAGTAGCCGCTTATGGATTATGAAAAGCGCAGTTATCGTGAACGATTTAGCACTTTAGAGCGTCGTTCTTTTGTTGTCAGTTATAAACAGACAGACTTATGGATAGCTGTTAATAAAGAGGCCTATTCAGACTATTTGCGCCAAGAGGCTCTTAGGCTTGTTATAGAGCTCAGAGACCAGATGGATAACTATATTCTTAACGATCCAGAGTATGCCCTCTCTCTTATTCCATATACTCCGGTTAACCAAGCTCCAGAAATAATGCATCTAATGGCTTCAGCAAGTAAGCTTGCAGAAATAGGACCGATGAGTGCTGTGGCAGGTGCTATAGCTCAATATGTAGGAGTAGCTTTAAAAGAGAAGTTTTCTGTAGGAGAGATTATTGTAGAGAATGGAGGCGATATTTATGCCGAATCAATATCAGATCTTGATGTCTCAGTGTTTGCCGGTAGCTCGCCACTCTCTGAACGGGTAGGATTGCATATTCCAGCCAACACATTTCCATTAGGTATTTGCACTTCAAGTGGTACGGTAGGGCCATCTTTAAGCTTTGGTATAGCCGATGCTGTAATGATAATATGTAAAGATACAATGTTAGCCGACAGTTATGCCACAGCCATGGCAAATCTAGTAAAAACAGGCCGTGATATTCCTAATGTTTTAGATATAATTAGAGAGAAAAAAGAGATATTGTCAGCTATTATAATTGTAGACGATAAGATGGGAATTACGGGTAATTTTCAGCTAAAGTTATTTAAGAGTTGAGCCGTTTCTTATCCCGACAAGATAAGATAGATTTTTGCTTTTTCTTCTTTTCAAGGAATATTTTAAGAGTTTCAGGAGTGGTATTCCATCTTTTGTGCATCCATACCCATTGTTCTGGATATTCAAGAATTTGTGATTCAATAACATTATTGTATCTCTGAGTGTTGTGTAAGAGTGTATCCGTTTGGTTAGATTTATGTTCAAACACTATTTCGGGAAGAATTTTGAATATGTAGGTGTGATCAGGGTTACGATATGTGTTCATAGGCATAACAGCAGCTCCTGTCTCCATAGCCAATCTAGCACACCCCAATGGTGTATAGGCAGGTTTACCAAAAAAATTAAGAAAATCTCCACGAATATTTTTGCTATCTTGGTCTATCATAATTATAAGACAGTGTCCGTTTTTTAGTTCATTTACAAGCTTCTCATAACAATTATCCCTATTAACATTTATCATTCCTCTAGACTCTCTTAATTTAATCATAGTAGAGTTAAGAGAGGCTATTTTTATCTTGCTGCTAACTCCAAAAGTTTTATACCCCATCATTGGCGGCATTATTGCAGAAAATTCCCACCCGGGAGTGTGATTGACCAGACATAACACCCCATTCCCCTTTTTATGGGCCTCTTTTAGATAATTTTCACCCTGTATGGTTATTATTTTTTTAAATTGATCAAGGCTCTTCTTTCGGCATAGTGCAATATAATCAGTAAAAGTTTTAACCAGGCAGTCAAATAGTTTATAATCTAAGTTATGGTATCTATTCAAAGCAACTTCACTGCCAAAAGCAATTTCTAAATTATCCGATATCTGTTTTCTTAACCCTTTGTTAAAAAACAATATAGGCCTGAAAAGTAAGCTATGCCAGTATAAAAGCAGCTTTCTGGGCAGTAGTGGGTAGACAAAAAGAAAAGACTGTATTAAACAAAACAGTAAAAAATTTCTTGTAGGCCTAACTATATATATTTTTAGTTTACTAGCCATTTTTCATTATAAACACCCGGCTAAATTAGCTAATTATAGAGATAATATAGAAT
>DASRNO010000007.1:0-28776 GCA_035647375.1 Bacteroidaceae bacterium | reverse complement strand
ATCTATAACTCTGTAAGAGTATTGTTTTTAGTTGACCTCTAAGGCAAACTCCAATATTTTCCTTTTTCTATCAAAAAAAGAGATCTGGTTAAGACCAAGATGATTTATCGCTGCATCTATTATGCTCTCTTCGTTAGAACTACTCTCACCACCTTGGTTAAATAAAATCTCCGAACCAGAATCAATTATAACTTTTTTGGGTATTAATCCAATTATTTCTGTACCCGTAACTCTGACTCCTTGCAACAAGGCTGCTCTAGAGACTTCGCTAAACGCCTTAAAAAGTGTTGTCTTATTCACATCGGTTATATTCATTGAAACCTGTGCAAAACCATATTCCGGAATATACCAACCTATCGCTTTACACCCTTTCAAAGTGCCAGGTTCAAAAACAGGTTCTCCAGAATCGTTACGTATCACTTTGCCATTCCAAACATCACCCTCTCTTTTTATTCTTCCCTTCTCTCTTACAATACTTGCTACTCTCTTGGCAATAAAACTCAAATTTGTATTCAAGTTGAAATTTACTGCAACAAGAAAATTTCTTGCTCCTATAATCGATGCTCCACTTTTAACTGCCTGGAGTGTAAACTCTCCTCCGCCCATATCGGGCATCTGATCAGGATCTACAATACGATTCCGTAAAGATTCGTAGCCACCTTTTCGGCAATCAGCCAAATTCTTATGCTCTGGTTTAAAAGCAGCGGCTTCGTAACAATATACCGGAATACCCAATTCACAATAGACCCTGTATGCAAGTTTTCGAGCTAATACAGCACACTCTTCAAGAGATATTCCCGAAACAGGTATCAACGGAATAACATCGGCTGCTCCTATTCGGGGATGTTCTCCCTTATGATAACGCATATCTATCAATTCCGAAGCCATTTTAATCGACCGAAAAGCAGCTTCAACCACCTGCACTGGTTGGCCTGCAAACGTCATAACCGTCCTGTTGGTATCTTTCCCGGAATCAATATCAAGAAGTCTAACCCTCTCCACTCCCTTTATAGATTTAGCTATTTTATCTATAACAACAGAATCTTGACCTTCGCTAAAATTGGGTACACACTCCACAATTTTATCCATATAAAGTTGAATTTTATTTAGGCAAATTTACATCTCTTATATGATAAATAGAAAAAATCTGTTTCTTAAATTCTTATCAAGTGAATTAATAATTAAATTTGCACTTGCAAAATAAACAATCCAAATTTAACATATGATACTCTTTTTCAAGACTCAAACTAATTCTATTATCGCAGTAGAAATCTCTTCTGATTTTAACAATAACGATTCCGTCAAATTACGCTGGCTATTTAACAACGCTTGTAAGATAGACAAAGAGTCAATAGAGGGTTTTCACATAGGTCCAAAGTGTGAAATGATAAGCCCTTGGAGTACAAACGCTGTGGAAATAACCCAGAATATGGGCATTAAAGGTATTCTTCGAATAGAGGAGTATTTCCCTGTCGAATCAGAGAGTGCCGAATATGATCCCATGTTGCAACGCATGTATAAAATTTTGGATCAAAATCTATTTTTTATTGACAGAGAACCTCAACCTATACTTTTTATTGACGATATAAAATTGTACAACGAAAAAGAGGGACTGGCCCTGTCACAAGATGAGATTGATTATTTAATAAAAATACAAACAGAACTTGGCAGAAAGCTTACAGACTCAGAGGTTTTTGGTTTTGCACAGATAAACTCTGAACACTGTAGACATAAAATTTTTGGAGGCACTTTTATAATTGACGGAATAGAGATGGAATCGTCTCTATTTCAGATGATTAAGAACACAACAAAAAAGAATCCCAACAATATAATATCGGCCTATAAAGACAATGTGGCATTTGCAGAAGGTCCTATTATTGAGCAATTTGCTCCGGAAGATCACTCCGTTCCGGACTATTTTATAATAAAAAACATCAAATCAGTAATATCGATTAAAGCGGAGACTCACAATTTTCCAACCACTGTCGAGCCTTTTAACGGCGGTTCAACCGGAACGGGTGGCGAAATTCGCGATCGTATGGGGGGTGGCAAAGGATCATGGCCTATTGCCGGTACCTCTGTATATATGACCTCTTACACTAGGAACAGTCAAGATAAGAGGTGGGAGAAAAATCTACTTGAACGCGAATGGTTATATCAATCTCCGGAACAGATATTAATAAAAGCTTCGAATGGGGCTTCCGATTTTGGCAATAAATTTGGACAACCATTAATTTGTGGCTCTCTTCTTACATTCGAGCATATTGAAAATAACGAAATATACGGCTACGACAAGGTTATAATGATGGCAGGTGGTGTGGGATACGGAAATAAACTCTATTCTATTAAAGATAAACCCAAAAAAGGAGATAAGATTATTGTATTGGGGGGTGATAATTACAGAATAGGTCTTGGAGGCGGATCTGTATCATCGGTAGAAACCGGCCGCTACTCTTCAGGAATTGAACTTAATGCCATTCAAAGAGCCAATGCAGAGATGCAGAAGCGCATTTACAATGTTACCAGAGCCCTTAGCGAAGAAGACGACAATCCCATTGTCTCCATACACGATCATGGCTCTGCCGGCCATTTGAATTGCCTTTCAGAACTTGTAGAAGAGTGTGGGGGAGTAATTAATATGGACAAATTGCCAATTGGTGACAAAACTCTCTCATCTAAAGAGATTATTGCAAACGAATCGCAGGAGCGTATGGGATTACTAATTCCAAAAGAGGCTATTGAAAGAGTAAAAAAAATAGCTGAAAGAGAGCATGCTCCAATCTATGTTGTTGGTGACACTACATGCGACGCACGTTTCGTTTTTCAGCAGTCAGACGGAATACGCCCATTTGATTTAACTATAAACCAGATGTTTGGCTCATCTCCAAAAACCTACATGGTAGATAAAACCGTAGAGAGAAAGTATCAAAATGTCTCATATAAAGAGGAGAGTCTAGAGGGTTATTTAAAGGGAGTTCTTAGACTGGAGGCTGTTGCTTGCAAAGATTGGTTAACCAACAAAGTTGACCGTTCTGTTACCGGGAAAATAGCCAGGCAACAGTGCCAAGGAGCTCTTCAACTACCTCTATCAGATTGCGGTGTTGTTGCTTTTGATTATCGAGGACGCGCTGGAATAGCCACCTCTATAGGTCATGCTCCGCAAGCCGGATTAGCCAACTCAGAGGTTGGATCACTACTTTCAGTAGCCGAGGCTCTGACTAATATTGTTTTTGCTCCATTGACTAATGGCTTGAGATCTATATCTTTAAGCGCCAACTGGATGTGGCCTTGTCGCTCTCAAGAGGGCGAAGACACCAGATTATATCAAGCTGTAAAAGCACTCTCAAATTTCTGTATATCGCTGGGAATTAATGTGCCAACGGGAAAAGATTCCCTTTCAATGACTCAAAAATATCCTGACGGCTCAAAAGTGATTAGTCCGGGAACTATAATAGTTTCTGCCGGAGGAGAAGTCTCTGATATAAAAAAGGTTGTATCGCCGGTATTATTAAACAGAAAAGACTCTATCCTTATACATGTCGATTTTAGTTTTGATAATCTAAAACTTGGTGGATCAGCCTTTGCTCAAACACTTGGCAAAGTGGGTGAAGATGTTCCTACCATTAAAAATGCCGAATATTTCAGAAATACTTTCGAAACAATCCAAGATCTGATTAAAAAAGAACTGATTCTATCCGGTCATGACATTTCAGCCGGAGGTCTTGTTACAACGCTTCTTGAAATGTGTTTTGCAAATATAGATGGGGGTCTGGATATTAATCTTGATTATATAGCTGTTGACGATATAATAAAAGCTCTATTTGCCGAAAATCCAGGTGTTGTTTTACAGATAGAGAGTAATAAATACAGTGCTGTTAGTTCCATTCTGAATGATGAGGGAGTTGGATTCGCTGTAATAGGCAAACCACAAAAGAGACGCAATATAGATATAAAAATGAGAGAAAAACAATTTAAAATTGATATCGATAAAATGCGCGATATATGGTTTAATACATCCTATCTGTTCGACAAAAAGCAGTCAATGAATGGAACAGCAGAAGAGAGATATAGAAACTTTGGTTATCAGCCCATTAAATTTAAATTCAATGCCAACTTCAAAGGTAATTTGTCTCAGTTCGGACTAAATCCAGACCGCGCTACTTACAACAATGTCAGAGCCGCTATTATTCGCGAAAAAGGCACTAATGGTGAGCGTGAAATGGCTTACTCTCTATGGCTTGCCGGTTTTGATGTTAAAGATGTCACAATGACAGATCTTATAAGTGGAAGAGAGAAGTTGGATGATATTAATATGATAGTGTTTTGCGGAGGTTTTTCTAACTCGGATGTGACAGGGTCTGCTAAAGGATGGGCGGGAGCTTTTCTGTTTAACCCCACAGCTAAAGAGACTTTAGAGAGGTATTATGCACGAAAAGACACCCTCTCACTTGGGATCTGTAACGGTTGTCAGTTAATGTTACAGCTCAATTTAATTAATTTTGAAAATGAAAAAATGGGTGTCATGTGTCAAAATAGTTCGCTTAAGTTCGAGTCATCCTTTATTGGAGTAGATATACCGGATAATAATAGTGTAATGTTCAAATCACTTAGCGGAAGCAAACTTGGAGTTTGGATAGCCCACGGCGGCGGTAAGTTCTCTCTTCCTTATACAGAAGACAAATATAATATTGTAGCTAAATACTCATATACCAATTATCCGGCAAATCCTAACGGATCCGATTATGATATTGCAGGTATTACAAGTCCGGACGGACGTCATACTGCTATGATGCCACATCCGGAACGGGCTATATTTCCATGGCAATGTGGTTTCTATCCTGAATCGAGAAGAAGCGACGAGATTACTCCGTGGATGGAAGCATTTGTTAATGCACGTCTATGGATAATGAATAAATAAATTACAAACTATGTAATGATTGTAACTCTATTTTTTACTTTTCTAAAAATTGGACTATTTACTA
This sequence comes from Bacteroidaceae bacterium, assembly GCA_035647375.1. Classification (GTDB taxonomy): domain Bacteria; phylum Bacteroidota; class Bacteroidia; order Bacteroidales; family Bacteroidaceae; genus Colenecus. The sequence continues at coordinate 23,794 of DASRNO010000007.1, read as the reverse complement.
TTGGTGGAGGGTATGCTATGATTCCAATGATAGAGAGGGAAGTTACCCTGAATCATAAATGGATATCAAAAGAGGATTTTTTCGATTTAGTAACCATTGCGCAATCCGCTCCAGGAGTTTTTGCTGTTAATATATCAATTTTTATTGGGTATAGATTAAAAAAGACAAAAGGGAGTATAGCTTGTGCTCTAGGTGCTGTTTTACCCTCTGTGGTAATAATACTTACCATAGCTATTTTCTTTAGTCGGTTCATGGAATTTCATATAATAGAAAATATTTTTAAGGGAATTCGCCCTGCAGTAGTAGCTCTAATACTTTCACCTACAATTAGTTTGGGTAAAGCCGCTAAACTAAACAAGAAGACCATCTGGGTTCCTATTTTATCTACATTAGCCATATGGGCTTTGGGAGTTTCGCCCATACTGATTGTTGTAGCCACTATTTCAGGAGCAGTTATATATTACATCTACTCTAAAAAAAGAGGAATATGATTCTCTGGAAGCTTTTTTTCACCTTCTTTCAAATTGGACTCTTCGGTTTTGGAGGAGGCTACGGAATGCTATCTATGATAGAGCATGAGATAGTAAGAAATCACAAGTGGTTATCTATATCAGAGTTTACAGATATAGTAGCTATAAGTCAGATGACACCCGGCCCCATCGGAATTAACTCTGCTACATACGTTGGTTATACGGCCATGATAAATTCGGGATACCCTATGTTTATGGCTACATTCGGCTCTCTACTATCATCGTTTGCAGTAATTTTACCCTCCTTTATACTTATGCTCTCCATAAGTGTTTTCTTTTTAAAATACAAAAATCACTCTCTCATACAATTAGTTATGAACTGGTTGAGGCCAGTGATAGTTGGATTTCTAGCAGCTGCTACTCTAGCTTTAATGAACAAAGAGAATTTTGGCTGTTTTAGAACTCAAAACAGCCAACTGCTAATCAGTTCAATTCTGTTTGTGCTCTCTTTCATAGCCACTCATCTGAAAAAATGGAATCCTATATTTGTTATAGTTATAGCTGGAACAATAGGGGGTCTATTTTATTCGTTTTTTTAATCTGTCTTAGAATTTAATCTTGCATTTAACCGGTTGAGACTCCACCTGTACTCTACTCAAAGCCGTTACCACGTAAGTACGGCTAACTCCGTTTATTTCTGTAGGTAGAGGGAAAAAAGTACGATTCACAATTGCAACAATATTGGCTGGATTGTCTATATCAACAGTTTCTCCCTTCTCAAAACAGTAAACAACATACTGGTTAGCAGTATCTGCCTCTCCCTTACTTTTAGGCGATGTCCAGAACAGAACTGGTCCTGTAGCGGTCTCAACTCGCCTTATCTTGCGAACTTTTCCTGGCTCATCTTTAGGTAGGGAAGGGCTTAACGGCTGAAGCGAAGGGTAAACATAATACTCTTCTTTAAGAACGGTTCTATAATCTTCTATATTATCCACAACAAGCTTGGCATACCATTGACAACTCCCCATCACTGAGTGTAAAGAACGTTGCATATTCATTTTTAATCTCTCCTGATTCTGTCCAAAAATCAAAGGATCTACTCCATTAACTGTTCTCTCCACGTCTTGCCCAATATACATAGGACAATCACCCGCATTTTCTGCCCACCATTCAATTAACGTGCTGTAATCAGCCGACGGGTGTCCAACATTCCAGTATATTTGAGGAATACAGTAGTCTATCCAATTACGCTCTATCCACAACAACACATCTGCATATAAACCACTATAATTTTCAAAACCAGCCGTATAACTACCCTTAGGATAACTAATTGAGGCATTACGGTAAATACCAAAAGGAGAGATGCCGAACTTTACCCATGGTTTAGCCTTTTTTACGGTTTCTGAAAGCTGTGCAATAAAAATATTTACATTATCTCTTCGCCAGTCTGCTTTGTTTTTAAAACCACGGGGATTGCGTTGAAAATCTTTTTCATCATTAAACACCAGATTACCCTCCGGATAGGGATAAAAATAGTCATCTATATGAATACCGTCAACATCGTATCTTAGTACTATATCCTCTACAATTGAGCATATAAAATCTCTGTTCTCCTGAAGTGCCGGATTAAAAAGAGTCAAATCGCCAAAGCGGACAAATCTTTCGGGATAGAGCATATACTGATGATTAGAAGCAAATTGAACAGTAGTTTTAGTCTTCGCCCTAAAAGGATTAATCCATGCATGCAACTCCATTCCTCTATTGTGACACTCTTTGATCATAAATCTAAGAGGATCCCACTCCTGATCGGGAGCTCTTCCCTGCATACCTGTCAAATAACGACTCCAAGGCTCAATTTCTGAATTATACAAAGCATCGCCTTCTACTCTTACCTGAAATATAACTGCATTTATACCACAACAGTATAGAGAATCCAATTGATTTATTAACTCCTTTTTAAGAGTAGCTGTAGGTATTCCCTCGAATTGTCCATTAACAGCCTGTATCCATGCTCCGCGGAACTCTCTTTTTGGATAATATACCTCCTTTCCATATATCACTATTGAAAGGTGAAGAGAGAGAAACAATAAAAAATATCTTAACAATTTTAGTCCGTCTCGCATATATAATTATATGTAACAAGATTATATCCGTTAACCAAAAAAACAGCCCTGCTATCAAGACTGTCATTAAGATTCAAAGTTAATACAATTCGCTCTATCAAGCAAAAAAATTATAACTTTGCAAAATTGTAAAAAACTGATGAACAACCACAATTATATACATATTCATAATGCCAGAGTAAATAATCTTAAAGGTGTAACCCTGGATATTCCAAGAGACAAATTTATTGTTATAACCGGCCTTTCCGGATCTGGTAAATCTTCTTTGGCATTCGACACCATTTATGCTGAAGGGCAAAGACGTTATGTGGAGTCTTTATCGGCATATGCCCGCCAATTTCTTGGTAGAATGAAAAAACCTGAATGTGACTATATTTCTGGGTTGCCTCCAACAATAGCTATAGAACAACGAAGCGGTAATCGCAATCCTCGCTCTACAGTTGGTACTATAACAGAGATTTACGACTATCTTAGACTTCTGTTTGCACGTATAGGAAAAACAGTTTCGCCAATAAGTGGAAATGTTGTAAAAAAACACAATACCGAAGATCTCTTAAAATATATAGTTTCTCAACCAGAAGGTATACAATTCTCACTATTATCTCCATTAATATTCAAAGAGAATCGCACATTTACGGATCAGTTGAGAACTTATCTTAAAGAGGGATTCACCCGCCTCGATTACAGTGGAGAGTATATTAAAATAGAAGATTTGCTGGCAGACAACACTAAACTCAAAGAGATGGAAAGAGAGAAAGAGACTCTTTTTCTCTTGATAGACCGTCTTAACGTGGATAAATCAAAAGAGACAGCTAATCGTCTGCTTGACTCGGCCTATACAGCATTCTACGAAGGTAACGGATTGTGCTATATTAGATTGTACGATACTCCCCAAACCACCCTTACTCCGTTCAGTAAACGTTTTGAAGCCGATGGGATCAATTTTGAAGAGCCTACAGACCAATTATTTGCCTTTAATTCTCCTCTTGGTGCTTGCCCTACTTGCGAGGGTTTTGGCAAAACAATAGGCATTGATCCATCTTTGGTAGTACCTGATTCATCTCTCAGTATTTATGAAGGAGCCGTAGTTTGTTGGAGAGGGGAAAAAACAAACAATTGGAAAGTAAATTTTTTACACCAAGCTGAAAAATACAATTTCCCAATTTTCACCCCTTATCATAAGCTAACAAAAGATCAAATAGACTATCTGTGGCATGGATCAAGTACTTTTACGAAAGAAAATGATAACGAAGAGTATTGTATCGATAATTTTTTCAAAATGTTAGAAAAAGGTCAATATAAAATCCAAAATAGGGTAATGCTCTCCAGATATAGAGGAAAAACTGATTGTCGCAGTTGTGGTGGAAAACGTTTAAGGAGAGAGGCCGGATATGTTAAAATAGGAGGTAAGTCCATATGCGATCTAATAGATATGCCCATATCTGATCTAAAATTGTTTTTTGATACCCTGTTGCTTGACGATAGTGACATTGCCACATCGAAACGATTATTAGCAGAAATAAAAAGTCGTATTCTATTTCTTATAGATGTAGGACTTGAATATCTTACTCTGAATCGCTCCAGTAACACACTATCGGGTGGAGAGAGTCAGAGAATAAATTTAGTAACCTCTTTGGGCAGCAGCCTTGTAGGATCTCTTTATATTCTTGATGAACCAAGTGTGGGACTTCATAGCAAGGATACAATGAAACTTATCAATGCCCTGACCCGATTAAAAAAAATAGGCAACACTGTGATAGTAGTTGAACATGACGAAGAGATTATCAGGGCTGCCGATAAAATTATAGATGTGGGTCCTAAAGCTGGTCGTCATGGAGGGGAAATAGTCTACCAAGGCGATCTAATCGGTATGCAAAATGGAAGCAAAAGTTACACTGTAAAATACCTACTCAAAGAGAAATTGATTGAGATTCCCAAGAGCCGCCGCAAGTGGAATAGATCAATTACCGTAAAAGGAGCCAGACAGAATAATCTTAAAGGAATTGATGTGACTTTTCCATTAAATGTACTAACAGTAGTTAGTGGTGTAAGTGGATCTGGTAAAAGTACTCTGGTTCGTAATATATTATATTTAGGACTCAAACGTGAAATTAACGAAACTTCTGAACGTCCCGGTGAATACCACTCTATAAAAGGAGATATAAATCTTATTAAATCTCTAGAATTTGTAGACCAGAACTCTATCGGAAAAACATCGCGCTCAAATCCTGTTACATATGTTAAGGCATACGATGAAATCAGAAAGCTATTCGCTGAGCAACCTTTATCAAAACAGATGGGTTTCAAGGCCGGATATTTCTCCTTTAACACGGATGGTGGACGTTGCGAAGAGTGTAAGGGTGAAGGCACAACTACAATCTCTATGCAGTTTATGTCCGATCTAAAATTAGAGTGTGAAAGCTGCCAGGGCAAAAGATTCAAAAATGACATTCTCGAAGTTTTTTATAAGGGTAAGAATATTTGGAATATTCTTGAAATGACAGTCAATCAAGCTATTGAATTCTTTAGCAATGATGGTCATTATGAGAAAAAAATAATAAAAAAACTATATCCTCTGCAACAGGTGGGACTGGGTTACATTAAGTTGGGACAATCATCGTCTACACTATCAGGTGGAGAGAGTCAGCGGGTCAAACTAGCCTATTACCTAAGCCTGGAAAAAACTGTACCCACTATGTTCATTTTCGATGAGCCCACAACAGGACTTCACTTTCATGACATAAAAAAACTGTTAGAATCCTTTGATGCTCTTATTGATAGAGGGCATACTATTATAATTATTGAGCATAATATGGAAGTTATAAAGAGTGCCGATTATATTATTGATCTGGGACCCGGAGGGGGAAAAGATGGAGGAGAAGTTGTAACTACGGGGACACCCGAAAATGTAGCCAAATGCCTCCAATCATACACCGCAAAATTTTTAAGAGAAAAGCTTATATAATGACAACACTATTGTGTTACTCTTACTCTATATATTGTTCCTATAACACTATTATTCCCCTACTCTAAAGGCATCTAAATATCTTGACAATATAGAACCTTATCATAGCCTATAGCGTAGATATCTTTCAAATGAGTAAGATAATGTGGAGATTCTTTTAATGGAAGCCTGTGACTTTCCTTAAATCTGCTTATGGTTTAATACATTTGTTAGTTTCACAAAAAACCCGGTACTCTTTTTATAATTTGAATACCGGGTGTTATTTAAAGAGATATGAAGTTTTTTACCACTCCATTTTAGTCATTCGTACATAAGAGGCGTAACGTTGCTTCGCCAAATTCTCGGCTGCCTCAAATAATTGATTACCCTCATCAGGATACTGTTTTAAAACAGACAGATAACGCACTTCTCCTTTCAAGAAATCTTTGAATTTATCCCATTGTGGTTCTTTTGAATCCAGAATAAATGGATTCTTACCTTCATTAGCAAGCTGTGGATTATAACGCCACAAATGCCAATATCCACACTCTACCGCCTCAGCCTCTTCAGCTTGCGATTTACCCATACCTCTCTTAAGACCATGATTAATACAGGGCGAATATGCTATAACAAGCGAAGGACCGGGATAGGCCTCAGCCTCGCGTAGAGCTCTTAAACATTGATTATGATCAGCTCCCATAGCTATTTGAGCCACATATACATATCCATATACGGTAGCCATCATACCAAGATCTTTCTTACCTATTCGTTTCCCTGAGGCGGCAAATTTAGCAACAGCACCAAGTGGAGTTGCCTTTGACGATTGGCCACCGGTATTTGAGTATACTTCTGTATCTAATACCAAGATATTTACATCCTCACCCGAAGCTATTACGTGATCAAGACCTCCGTAACCTATATCGTAAGAGGCTCCGTCGCCACCAATAATCCAATGACTTCTTTTAATAAGGAAATCTTTTAGATCAAGAATTTTTTTACATATATCGCATTCGCAAGATTCGCAAGAGGAAATTATCTGAGGTGCCAGATTTTTTGTAGCCTCTGCATCGTGCTGTTTCTCTTTCCATTCTGCAAGAAGTGCTTTAAGCTCTTCTGGACATACTTGACAACTCTGCGCCTCAGTAATAAGGTCTAAAATACGCTCTTGCATCTTTTTATTGGCAAGCTTCATTCCAAAACCAAACTCACAAAAATCTTCAAATAGCGAATTAGCCCAAGCTGGCCCCTGTCCCTTGCTATTTGTTGTGTAAGGAGTTGAAGGTATAGATCCGGAATATATAGAAGAGCAGCCTGTGGCATTTGCAACTATCTGCCTGTCGCCGAATAACTGTGTAACCAGTTTTACGTAAGGAGTCTCTCCACAACCAGCACAAGCTCCGGAAAATTCAAATAACGGTGTAGCAAATTGAGAATTCTTTGGATTCAACTTCACATCAATTAGATCCTGCTTGCTTTTTACATTTTTCACACAATATTCCCAATTTTCCACCTCAAAAAGTTGCTGTTCAAGCGGAACCATTTTAAGAGCCGTACCCATTTTTGGATTACCAGGGCAGATGTCAGCGCAATTGCCACAGCCCAGACAATCTAATACACTCACCTGAATACGAAATTTCATTCCTTTCATTGGTGCGGGTACTCTCATCTCTATCATATCTGCATTCAACCCCTCTGACTCTTTGTCATCAAGAACGAACGGACGTATACTGGCATGAGGACAAACATAAGCACACTTGTTGCATTGAATGCAATTTTCAGGAATCCAAACTGGCACGAAAGCACTTACTCCACGCTTTTCATAAGCCGCAGTTCCTTGTGGCCAAGTACCGTCAACACTTCCTTTGAATGCCGAAACCGGTAACAAATTACCATCTTGAGCATTTATAGGACGTACCACATTGTTAATAAATTCCGGATCGTTGTTCTCTTCTGCCGATACAACACTCAAACTGCTCCATGCGGGATCTACTACTAACTCTTTATATTCGCCTCCACGATCAACTGCCGAATAGTTCTTATTAACTATATCTTCACCCTTACTTCCATAAGATTTGACAATAAATTTTTTCATCTGCTCAATAGCCAAATCTACAGGAATTACTCCCGTAATACGGAAAAACGCGCTCTGTAGAATCGTGTTTGTACGATTACCAAGTCCTATCTCTTGAGCAATACTGGTAGCGTTAATATAAAAGACCTTTATATTATTTTTGGCAAAATATATTTTAATTTTTGCAGGCAAATTAGCTATCAACTCTTCATCCTTCCAAATAGTGTTAAGAAGGAAAGTTCCGTTTTTCTGCAATCCCCTTGTCATATCATACATCTGCAGATAAGCCTGTACATGACAAGCCACAAAGTTCGGCGTATTTACCAGATAGGTCGAACGAATTGGTTTATCGCCAAAACGTAGATGAGAACAGGTAAATCCTCCCGATTTTTTAGAATCGTAAGAGAAATATGCCTGGCAATATTTATCGGTATTATCACCTATAATTTTTACTGAGTTTTTATTAGCTCCAACTGTACCATCAGCACCAAGACCATAAAATTTGGCTTCAAACACCCCCTCTGCACCAAGAGCAATCTCCTCCTTCTGTGGTAATGACATGAATGTTACATCGTCAACAATACCGATAGAAAACTGATTCTTAGGCTCAGGCAAGGAGAGGTTCTCAAATACCGCCAAAATTTGAGCGGTGTAGTATCGTAAGATGCCAGTCCATAACGTCCTCCTACAATTGTCGGATTTATAGATTTAAGTTCTCTATGTCTTGTAAAAGCCTCGACTACATCAAGATAAAGAGGTTCTCCATTTGCTCCCGGTTCTTTGGTCCTGTCAAGAACTGATATAAATTTTACGCTCTTTGGCATAACCTCTGCCAAATATTTTAACGAGAAAGGACGATATAGGTGAACCGATACCAGTCCCACTTTTTCTCCTTTAGCCATAAGGTGGTCAACCACCTCCTTTATAGCCTCAGTAACCGACCCCATGGCTATAATAATGCGCTCTGCATCTATCGCTCCGTAGTATGTAAAAGGTTTGTATTCACGCCCTGTAAGAGCACTGATCTGTTTCATATAATCAGCAACAATATCGGGCACAGCATCGTAATAAGGGTTACTTACCTCCCTATGTGCAAAAAATGTATCCGGATTCTCGGCCATACCGCGAGCAACAGGATTATTAGGAGTCAGAGCTCTTTGACGGAACTCCTTAAGCGATTGTTGATCAATCAAACCAGATAAATCTTCATTCTCTAAGGCCTCTATTTTTTGTATCTCATGCGAAGTGCGAAATCCATCGAAAAAATTAATAAATGGCACTCTAGACTTAAGCGTGGCAAGATGTGCTACTCCCGAAAGATCCATAACTTCCTGAACAGAGCCTTCGGCAAGCATTGCAAAACCGGTTTGACGACATGCCATAACATCCTGATGATCACCAAATATACTTAAAGCATGCGACGCTATAGCTCTTGCAGAGACATGAAAGACGCAAGGCAACAGTTCACCTGCAATTTTATACATATTAGGAATCATAAGCAACAAGCCCTGCGAAGCTGTAAAAGTGGTAGAAAGAGCACCGGCCTGCAATGCGCCATGTAGAGCTCCGGCAGCACCTCCCTCAGATTGCATTTCCTGAACTAACACCGTCTCTCCAAAAATATTTTTTCTGCCCTGAGCGGCCCACTCATCCACATACTCAGCCATAGTTGACGAGGGTGTAATAGGATAAATAGCCGCCACTTCAGAAAACATATAAGCCACGTGAGCCGCAGCTTGATTTCCGTCACAAGTAATAATTTTTTTTGCCATAATTTTTTTTATAATAAAAACTCTTTTTCAAATTAAATCAATATAATAATCCAAACATCCACAATGGGATTACATTATTTTGTCCCGTCTCTAAACCATCTATCGCAAAATATTGATTCTGATTACTCTTAAATTTGTATCTATCTTGACAAACTTTGAAAATCAAATCTCCATCAACCAAAAATGTATCTCCTTTATATCCTTTATGAAGAACATGATCTTTCCACATAGTATTAAGAAAAAATGTGTCCAGTACAGATTGAGTCCCGGCATTTTGAGGATAAATCGCCCAGATAAGGTTTGAATTATGCATCAAAATTTTTGATGGTTTTTTAGGGAAAAATTCGCCCTTGTCATAAACCATATTTATAAGACGAGCATCGGCAAGATATTTTATATAATTCATAACCGTAGCCCTTGATGTGTCAATCTCTTTTGCAAGCTGACTAATATTAGGAGCAGAAGGACCTTCTAATGCCAACAGATAGAATAATTTCTTTATTTTGGCAAGATATTTCAGTTCTATCTGTTTAATTAAAAGAATATCCACCTCTATCATCATATTCATGGTTTTTATAAGATTTTCTGAAAAATTTCTCTTCTCCAAAAAAAACGGATAAAAACCATGATGCAGATAGTTACCAAAATAATCTAACGGACGAACTTTTTGTGTTATAGAAACGGCTATCTGCTCATGATAACGTAAAATTTCATCTAAAGTGTAACTGGAAAATTTGTTTCCGGTGCGTAAATTTAAAAACTCCCTAAATGAAAAGCCTCTAAGATTATAGGACAGTGCTATTCCATTCAGTTCCGAGTTCTCCTCTTTTAAACGCATTACAGAGGATCCTGTAAATATTATTCTCAAATCAGGATACAAATCGTAACACTTTCTAAGTTCAATGCTCCAATTGGGATGTTTAAAAACCTGATCTATCAAAAGCACCTTGCCTCCTATTTTGCGAAATTCACCGGCAAAATCAGCCAGGCCAGTACCCTGAAAATAAAAACTGTTCATGTTTATATAGAGACATGAGCGATCACGACCAAATTTCTCTTTAGCATATTGAAGCAAAAAAGTTGTTTTTCCCACTCCCCTAGTTCCCTTAATCCCAATCAATCTTCCAGACCAATCTATTTGATCCATCAAGTCACGTCTAACCGGAGCCTGTAAATGCTCAACCAGATAGTCGTGTGTCCGGAAAAAAAAGTCTATCATCAATTAATGTACAGGTTAAAAAATATGGATTTTATCCGCCCAAAAGAACGCCGTACAAAGTTACTCAATATTTGTATTTTTGCAAAGTCCATATTACACTTTTCGTAAATAATTAGTATAACGGATAGATCATCTTAGCGGATTTTTTGAAGAGTTGAACCATTCAATAAACGCTGTTATTCCCTCGCGTAGTGTGGTAGTAGGTTTATATCCTATCTCCTGTTCCAATCTAGAGGTGTCTGCAAATGTCCTTATCACATCACCCTGCTGCATGGGAAGAAAATTTTTTTTCGCCTCTTTTCCCATAATTTTCTCTATCTCGCTAATAAAGTCCATAAGATTTACGGGATTTGAACATCCTATGTTATAGATTTTTGCCGGAACCCTATCTGGGCATTTAGAAGCTTCAGGACAATTGTCTATTACCTGTATAGTACCTTTTACAATATCATCAATATATGTAAAATCACGGAGCATATTGCCATTGTTAAAAACATTAATAGGTTTGCCTCCGTCTACTGCTGCAGCAAAAAGCATAGGAGCCATATCAGGTCTGCCCCAAGGGCCATATACAGTAAAATATCTCAATCCGGTTGTAGAAAATCCGTATAATTTACTGTAAGAGTGAGCCATCAACTCGTTCGCTTTTTTGGTAGCGGCATAAAAGCTTACCGGGTTGTCCACTTTGTCATCTTCGCTGAAAGGAACTTTATCATTCATTCCATAAACGGAGCTAGAGGATGCATAAACCAGATAGCCTATGTTATTTATACGGCAACACTCCAAAACATTCAAAAATCCAGTAAGATTACTATCTAGATAAGCATAAGGATTGGATATTGAATATCTCACTCCGGCCTGTGCCGCCAGGTTAACTACAATCTGAAATTTTTCAACAGCAAATAGATCCTCCATAGCTTTGCGGTCGGCTATATCTAATTTAACAAAACGATAATTATGGAAGATTGAACTCTGATAAAACTTACCTGGAGTGAATATTTTTTTTTCAGTAATTATCCCACACTCAGCCAATCTACCATATTTCAAACGAATATCATAATAGTTATTTATATTGTCAAGTCCCACAACTTGATCACCCCTGCGGGATAGCTGAATAGCTAGTTGTGAACCAATAAAACCAGCCGCTCCGGTAACTAGAATTTTCATATTGCTTTTTTTGTTCTAACCACACAAAGATAATCACAATACTAATATAAGAGCCAACAATTTAATCTGAAATGCTCTCCATATTAGATAACAATCCCTATTTAACCTGCATAACTATGCATACCACCTAAAAAAAAGTTAACACCAAAATATGTCATTAACAGCGTTAAATATGCAAGTAACATAAACAGATGAAATTTTAAAGATATATTGGTTTTAACTAAGCTTGTGGTGTGTACTGCCCCACCATAAACCATAAACGCAATCAGTGCCCATACCTCTTTGGGATCCCACGACCAATAATTACCCCAAGAGAGATTGGCCCATATAGAACCAAATATTATACCGGCGCCAAGAAGATAGAGAGCAGGATATAACACAAAACGACTCAACAACATGAGTCTTTCTCTCTCCGCCTTAATGAAGATAGCAACAATGCCGTTAAATGTTGTTAGTGTAAAAAGAGAGTACGACATCATTATAAAAGAGACATGAATACTAAGCCATGGCGATGCTAGAACTGGAAGCAGAGGAGTTATATTTGTATTCATATCACCTAAAAATGCCACTAGCATACAGAAGCCCGAAGCTAGAAACCCAAATGGGATAATAAAATAGGAGCGTTTTCTAAATATAATTGCAGTAAACATTGAAAAGAGAGCCATAAACATCATTGTCTCATATCCACCACTTAAAGGAACACGTCCTGCAATATACCATCTAACCGCGTAGCAGAGAGTTAAAAAAAGAAAAGATAGAGAGATTAAAAGGGTATATCCCCTTGATAACAGTTTGAAATAATTCTCCTTCTTTATAGATACAAACAGAATCAAAACAAGGCCGAGAACTCCCGCTAAAATATTAAAAATAAAATGCAACCTGCTTTTGCCCACGCTATTATATACTTTCTCTATTTTTGCTTTTACTCCCGGCAATTTTTCCATCATTTGATTTGACCCGACACTCTCATTCAACTCAAGCGTAACTCTAATCACCTCTCCACTATCTACTGCCTGACAGGTTTGTCCAGTTTGATAATAGAGCCTCTCGCCAACCGTAGGGTTACTGTTGTGGTTGGGAGTGCTACACGATGTTATCAATAAAAGAACTATTATTGAGAGACCTTTTCTTAACAATGGATTTTTTAAAATTCTCATAAATTCTCCCAAAGGAGATAATAGCCAACACAGCATTGAGATTAAAAATAAAATATAACCCGAATATGTTATGGCTGTTCCAATGGGGTCGAAATTCACGGTAAGCCAGTTTCCCTCTTCCTCTATATCGTAAGATGACTGATATATACGATAACCTTTATATCTAAAAATCCGGTTCATTGAGACCCTTCGATTCATGGGCAGAGATTCTCCTTCTGAAACAAGTAAATGGCTAACATAATCGGAAGGTGTTTCACTATCTGAGTAATATAATATTTCAAATTTCTTCAACTCCATGACGAATGGCAGCATTTTTATTGAGCCTGAGCCATATTCGATATAGCTGTTAGAGGGTTTACCCCTAACCAATATTAAATATCCCCTACTCCCGAAACTTCGAGTTGCCAGAGCTCCAAAAAAAATCAACAGAAAAGAGAAATGTATAAAAAACAGAGCCGTTCTTTTCCACAATTTTTTTCTTACTACAGTTATTATGGAAATAATAGCCCAACCAACCCAGATCAAACAAAACCATATCGTTCCGTAAATATTTCTCTCAGCATATTCAGCTCCTTTTTTAAAACTGATAAAGGTAGAGAGAACCAAAACAACTAATAGAAGTAAATTTAGCATCACTCCTATCATGCATCTCTTTTTATTACATATTGTATGTTTAGAAATTAGCAATACTGTTTTCTTTTTGTTTCTTAATCGCCATACACTCCATCTCAACCAGCCATCCCGGACGACATACCGAAGCTAATGTTATAAGGTATGGAATATCGGGAAATCCTGATCGAAATATATCATTTACTATTTCATAATCTGAACAATCTCTTAGATATACAATTATGTGGGTTACATCAGTAAAGTCACAATTAGCCTCTTTTAACAGCACCTCAACATTTTCAATCATCCTTGCTGTCTGTTTTCTAATCTCTCCGGGATGCATTATCTGCCCCTTATTGTCAATACTGGCTGTACCTGAAATAAGCACATGACGACGATCGCCATAATCAATTCTGGTTCCACGCTCAAAACTAACTCCGTATTGATAGGTTGGATTTAAATGAGTAGGAGCATAAAGATAATGTATCTGACTCTCCTTTAAACCACCAACAGCATACGTATCCATTATAACTACTCTTTCAGAGTCTGCCAATCTGCCGGCTATTCCCGTACTTGCTATAAAATGTGTCTCTTTAGTTAAATTATTATCCTTAAAAACTTTATTACGGGCCTCAACTACTCCCGCATAATTCAATTCGATATTGTGAACAAAAAACCAGGTGCGAAGGCAACTATTAGCTAATCCATATCCGCACTTGCGCAGTGCTGTCGAATAGTCATTCAATAAGTGTTCTGTCTGAATCTTAGAATCGGTACCATAACTTACGGCACCGGCACCCCATAAATGTTTGTAAGTGCCACTTTTCACCTCAAAAAGTCCACCTTTAGCCGGAGAGATCTCAACATTACTCTGTAAATATGCCCAAAACGCCACCTTAGTGCCATTGAGCGGAGCCTGTTCAATAAAAGAAACCGCATGATCAGAAATATGCGAAATAGATCTCTCCAATTGCTGCTGTTGATTAGCAGCATCGCTTAAAAAGAAACGCTCAAACACAACTACTGCTCTCTCCAGTTCATTTGTAATGATATTATCTCTTGCTTTTAACAGAGCACACATCTGCTCGTCAAAGGTCAATTTACTATCTCTGTTTTGAATAATCAAATGATACTCCGATACTCCTCTATCAAATTCAAAGCTTGAAATCTCTATCTGAATACCATCGGCAAGTTTGAAAATATTATATTTACGACTCATCAAAAAACAATCTATCCTTAATAAAAATTAAAAACACAAAGTTATAAAGAAATCACAGGAATTAATCTGATTTTTCCCTATAATTAAAATATGGATATAAGATATCAGCGTTTTTCAGAGGTCTTAACAATTCACGCCTCTTTTTTACTGAAGTAAAACCAGACGAAGAGGTGATGATTATAACTAAGTATAATTTTTGCATTAGTAAAATAAGATAATTGCAAATAGTGCAATAAAAAATTTCAGATAAGTTTATTAAGCATAGCATAGACTGTTAAACCCGATATTGACTTAATTCCGGTTTTTCTCGAGATGTTTTTTCTGTGTGTTATTACAGTATGAATAGATATTTTAAGCACGTCAGCTATCTCTTTATTAGTAGAACCTTTAGCCACAAGTGCTACCACCTCGTTTTCGCGGTCCGACAACTCTCCATTATCCACTCCTCTCTCTCTGGCCGATACATTTAGAGAGTTGTTTAGAACAGTCTCAATCCTACTCTGATCATAACTTATATCTATTACATTATCAAAATGAGAAAGTGTAGCGTTATCATAAAAACTGTAAACCAAAGCTAATAGTACAATATCCGGTATCAAACGCCTCAAGTTAGCAAGAAAATGAGATACGGGCAGACCAATAATTCCGGGATTCAACAACAAAATATTGGGTTTTTTTGACAAAACAAACTCATTAATACGTTCAGTATCAGAAAGGATTTTAACCAGATCGAATAGACCGGAGTTTAAGAGCATCTTTTCAATTCCGGAAACTACTATTGGAGAGTTTTCCACAATCATCACTCTCTTTTTACCCATTTTTTCTACTCTCTAATATTCTAACATAAGGAACAAGAATCTTCTCTTCAATCTTAGCATGAGTATTCATATCCTGATATACCTGAATTAGATCAAACCAAACTGATATACGCTCTTCGGGCAATATGTGTGGCGGAAGATATTTTACAATTATATTGGTAAGATCGTTCAATTTATCCTCAACATTAGTGTGCTCCTTTAGATAGTCCTCTATTATAATCCTCTTATGAGATACGCCCCTCAATAAGCTTATAATATAAGGGAAAACCACCGATTCCTCTTTATAAAAATGACTCTCCACCTCTTGTCGGTATTCTGCAAAGAATTTTTTCAATTCTACTCCTGTCTCACCACAATGATCAGCAATGCGCTCAATATGACCTTCAATATGTCTCAATCTTTTATTGAAATAATAGTCGTGAGATGCCTGTAAATAATCTATCAACGCCCTTCCATCTAAAGAGACAAGCGTTTCTACCGAAGGTAGATAATTCTTATATGTATAAACATTACAAATAAGCAGAAAGAGTGACACAGAAATATTATTTTTTTCACAAACCCTCTTCACACTCTGTTCTCCAAAACCCAAACCGATATTAAATCTGGGCAGAGTAAGAATTAGTTGTGGATTTTTTTCAAGAATATCCGACAATTTCATTTTTTCTAAAAACATATTCGTTGTCTCCATACTATTCTGATTTATTGCTCCCACAATCTTCTTTATTTTCATCACTATTATCTTTATACTGCGCACAAGGGGTACTACAAGGAGTACTACAAGGGGTACAAGAGCTACAATCAGTATTGCAACAACTCTTCTTTTTCTTAAAAAAGGCATACCACACCAAACTGGCCACCGCTATAAGGCAGATAACCACTGTAATAATTGTCTGAAGAAGGTTACTCATATCTACTATTATTTTTAAATAAATAACGAACCTACATTATATACAACATAAGCCGCCAACCAAGCCACCCCTGTTGTATAGAAAACAGCCAAAACAGCCCATTTCCAGTTCGACTCCCTACCAATGGCGGTAATCGCAGCAATACAGGGCGATGAAAGAAGCACAAATAACATAAAAGCAAACGCCTTTATGGGAGTAATAAATGGCAAACCATCCTCTCCCACATGGGAACGCAAAGCTCCAGCCAATTTTTCAATCTCCTGCTCACCTTCAGCGTTGGCTCTGTATAAAACTCCAAGCGAAGATACAATTATTTCTTTAGCTGCCATTCCCGATAATAAACTTACGCCCATTTCCCAGTCAAATCCCAAAGGTTTAAAAACAGGATGGATAAATCTGCCCATTCTACCCAGATATGAGTTATAGTTATGCTCTACTTCAATTTCTGTCTGTAAATCGGCTACTCTTATCTGTTTAATATCATTCTCCAACGTATTATCCCTCTCTATCCGGGTTATCTGTTCACCAATACTCTCTATTTTACCATCTGTTAAGGGGAAATAGTTCAACATCCATATAATTATTGATGCGAATAATATAACAGAACCCATTTTTCTTAAATAGTGAGCCGATTTAACCCATAAATTGACCATCACATTACGTACAGAGGGAATTCTATATGGTGGCAACTCTATAATAAATTGTTCGGAATCACTCTTAAAACGTGTATGTCTGAGTAATAACGATGTCAATACTGAACCCAGAATACCTATTAAATATATCAAAAGAATTATTATTCCCTGATGACTATCAAAAAAAGCAGCCACAAAAAGCAGATATACCGGAAGTCTTGCTGAACAGGAAATAAAAGGTATTGCCATCATTGTAACAATTCTATCTTTTGGTTTCTCTAATGTACGAGTGGCCATAATTGCCGGAACGCTGCAACCGAAACCTGTTAATAGAGGTATAATCGATCTTCCGTGAAGCCCAATGCTACGCATAAGACGATCTGTGATAAAGGCTGCTCTGGCCATATATCCCGTATCCTCAAGAATAGAGATAAAAAAGAACAATATAACTATGTTTGGTAAAAACACAAGTACCCCTCCTACTCCCGCTATGATGCCATCAGAAAGAAGATCAGACAATATTCCATCTCCTATTAGAGCATTTACTGATTTTGCCAGCCATAACATACCTATATCTATCCACTCTTGCGGATATGCTCCCAATACAAAAGTAGACTGAAACATTATCCATAAAAAACAGATAAGAATAGGGAAACCAAGCCATTTACTAGTTAATATCCTATCTATTTTATATGCTGACTCCCTATATTTTGTCTGGCCCTTTTTTACCGTCTCTTTAATTACTCCCCTGATAAAAGCATATTTTGCATTTGTGATTATACTGGAAAAAGAGTCATTATATTTTTTTTCAACTACCTCTCTGTTTTTATCCGCAATATTTTTAATCTTATCAAAAGAATCTGTATGCGAAGAGATGTGTTTAATAGTAGCCGGCTCATTCTCAAGAAGTTTTATGGCAAGATATCGTAACGGATGGGCAGCCACTTCACGGTTCGCTATAAGACTCTCTCGTACATTAACAACAGCTTGTTCAATATCCTCTCCATAATTAACTCTAAGAATTTTATCCTCTCCCCGTTCATATAACATGATTATACTGTCAAGAAGTTTGCCAATACCCTTGCCACTCTTTGCCACCGTGTAGAGACATGTTACTCCAAGAATAGATTCAAGTTTCTCCTTATCCAATTCTGCTCCTGATTTGGAAAACTCATCGAACATATTCAGAGCAATTACAATGCGGTGGTTCATGTCCATAATCTGAGTTGTCAAAAATAGATTACGTTCCAAATTAGAGCAATCAACCACATTAAGAACCACATCCGGGTGTGATTCCAATAGAAAATCCCTTACATATTGTTCCTCAGGCGAATTATCAGCTATTGTGTAAGCTCCAGGTAAATCTACCATTCTAATTGTGTAACCTTTATGGTAAAAAGACCCCACCTTAGACGATACAGTCACCCCGCTATAATTGCCCACTCTCTCCCTCATTCCGGTAGAGTTATTAAAGATAGAGGTTTTCCCACTGTTAGGATTACCCGCCAAAGCTACAGTGATGTTTTTTGTTTTTTCCCTCTTAGGAAGAGAAACGATATCAGCTACCGTTCCATAATAGGGATATTTATCAATAATAGCAGAAATACTCTGCTTGTCGTCAAGTAAAGCCACATCAATTTTTTCAGATTCACTTCTTCGCAGAGAGACATGGCTGTTCATGACTAAATATTCAATCGGGTCTCTCAAAGGGGCATTCTTTATGACTTTAAGTTTTTCTCCCGGCACAAATCCCAAACTCATAACTTTGTCATGAAATTCTCCCACACCATTTATACGTATTATAACACACTCTTGGTTTTCGGAAATTTCAGATAACTTGTATATTCTTTTATGCATTTTATAACGTAAAAACAGTATCTATTTCAGCAACAAAATTACCATTATATTAGCTCTTCACCAATACCTACATATAGTTATTAAAAAAACAGGCCAATACCTATCTAAGGTTATCTCTTTTCAGCTACCTGTTTACTATATAATATGCTTTCCAGAAAAAAGGCTATACAAAAAGGGGAAATAGAGACAACTCCTATACTTTTTGGATCTATTTGCCTAACTTTACAGATTAGAATTGCTGATATGAGTCTTTACCAAACAGACTCTTTTGAAAAGACAGAGATTCTAGTTAATAAGCCGTGCTGTATGAAAAATAAAAAAAAGAATATATATAATGAACCCCAAATGGAATTACCAACATCCTACACCAGAAATGGCCAAAGCTGCCTTAGAACTTTCAAAAGTTATCGAAATAAGTCCTATTCTATCTCGTCTACTTATTGAAAGAGGCATTAATAATAAAACAGATGCCATAAAATATTTTAATCCCCAGCTGAGTGAATTATACGATCCTTTTCTTATGAACGATATGGATACTGCCGTAGATAGACTCAACAATGCTATAGATCGAAATGAAAAAATACTTATTTATGGCGATTACGATGTAGATGGAACAACCGCAGTAGCACTTGTATACAATTTTTTAAATTTATATTACAATAATCTTGACTATTATATTCCAGACCGATACAGTGAGGGGTATGGTATCTCAAAACAGGGTATAGATTTTGCTTATGATAGCGGGGTTAAGCTCATTATCGTTCTTGACTGTGGTATAAAAGCAATAAACGAGATAGCTTACGCTAAAAACAGAGGAATAGATTTTATAGTGTGCGATCATCATGTTCCCGACAATATTCTACCCCAGGCGGCAGCTATACTTAACCCGAAACGATTTGACTCTACCTATCCATTTGCCCATCTCTCAGGTTGTGGTGTGGGTTTTAAGTTTATGCAGGCCTTTGCTATCAAAAATGGGAGTAGCTTTGACCATCTTATGCCTTTTTTGGATCTTGTAGCAGTTAGTATTGCTTCTGATATTGTACCTATTATGGACGAAAACAGAGTATTGGCACACTTTGGAATAAAACAACTTAATAGTCAACCAAGTACTGGACTTAGAGCTATAATCAAAATTTGCGGACTAAGCGGTAAAAAACTTACAATTAACGATATCGTTTTCAAAATAGGTCCTCGGTTAAATGCTTCAGGAAGAATTAGCAACGGGAAAGAGGCTGTTAATCTTCTGGTAGAAAGAGATTATAACAAAGCCTTAGAGTTAAGTAACCAGATAGATCAGTATAACGACGAGCGAAAAGAGTATGACAAGACAATGACCGAAGAGGCAAATAATATTGTAGACAATCTAGAAGGTTTTGCTGACCGTCGCTCAATTGTACTTTTCAACGAAGAGTGGCACAAAGGAGTAATAGGTATTGTTGCTTCTCGACTTACCGAAGTATACTATCGTCCGGCTGTAGTACTCTCAAGAACAGGCGATTTTGCCACAGGTTCAGCTCGTTCCGTATCAGGTTTTGATGTGTACAAGGCCATAGAGAGTTGTAAAGATCTTCTTGAAAGTTTTGGTGGACATACATATGCTGCCGGACTCTCAATGAAAATTGAAAATGTGCAAGAATTTACCAAACGATTCGAAGAGTTTGTGTCAAATAATATTTTTCCCGATCAAATAATCCCATCACTCAATATAGACGCTAATATTGATTTTAAAGATATTACTCCAACTTTTTTTAAAGATTTAAAAAAATTCCAACCTTTTGGGCCTGATAACCCCAAGCCTATTTTCCGAACATGCAATGTATTCGACTACGGAACTAGCAAAGTGGTTGGACGAGAACGTGAACATATTAAACTGGAGTTGATAGACAACAAAACCGGCAATGTACTAAATGGTATTGCATTCGGGCAGTGCGAACATGCTGCATATATTAAAACAAAACGCCCATTCGACATATGCTATACAATAGAGGAAAACAGCTATAAACAGGGTGAATTACAACTTCAAATAGAGAGCATAAAACCATATCACTAACAACGTAGCATCCGGTCCGATATATGACATATCGTAAGATTCTTAAACAATACTGGGGATTCGATGATTTCCGAGGAATTCAAGAGGAAATTATCCGGAGCATTATAAAAGGAGAGGATACTTTAGGATTGATGCCTACCGGAGGTGGAAAAAGTATAACATTCCAGGTACCAGCACTATCCACACAGGGAATCTGCATTGTCATAACTCCTCTAATAGCCCTTATGAAAGATCAAGTAACCAATCTACAAAAACTTGGTGTAAAAGCAGCTGCCATATATACCGGAATGGATCATAATCAAATTATAAGTACTCTAGAAAACTGTATATTCGGCGATTACAAATTTCTGTACATTTCGCCCGAAAGACTCTCCTCTGATCTGTTTCGTATTAAATTAAAACGAATGAACGTATCAATGATAACTATCGATGAAGCACACTGCATATCACAGTGGGGATACGATTTTCGTCCTGCATATTTAAATATTACAGATATAAGAAAAATGCTACCCGGTGTTCCTGTTCTAGCCTTAACTGCCACCGCTACGCCTAGAGTAGTAAAAGATATTCAAGAAAAATTGAGTTTTGCTTGCGAAAACGTTATAAAAATGAGTTTTGCTCGTAAAAATCTAGCTTATGTAGTGCGTAAAACAGACAATAAAATAAACGAACTAATACATATTTTAAATAAAGTTTCAGGATCTGCAATAGTATACTCCAGAAATAGAAGGAATACAGTTGAAATAGCCAAAACTTTAACAGAGAATGGAATTCCGGCAGAATACTATCATGCAGGATTAAATTCGGACATAAGAGAGACAAAACAACAGGATTGGAGTCAGGATAGGGTAAGAGTTATTGTGGCTACAAATGCATTCGGAATGGGAATAGACAAACCCGATGTAAAGATTGTTGTCCATATCGATATGCCCGATTCTCCAGAAGCATATTTTCAAGAGGCAGGAAGAGCCGGACGCGACGGAAAGCCATCTTATGCAGTACTGCTTTTTTCCTCCGGAGACAAAAGAATTATTAATAAACGTATAAGCGATAACTTCCCTAAAAAAATATTTATTAGTAAAGTTTACGACAAACTCAGTTATTATTATGAGATGGCAATGGGTGATGGTTTAGGGTGTAAATATCGATTTTCCCTTTCAGAATTTTGTCAACAATTTAGGTTACCTCTGATACAGACGGATAGTGCGTTAAGATTACTTACACGTATGGGATATATAGAGTATGTCGACGAAATGGATTATGCTGCAAAATTGCTCTTTACCGCACAACGTGACGAATTATATAGGATACGCTATTCAAGCATAATTACAGAGCAAATTATTAATGTTATTCTCAGACTTCACAGCGGTATTTTCACTGATTATGTGCCAATAGACGAAAAGCTTATCTGCTCAAAAGCAGGAGTAGATCAGAACACACTTTACCGAACATTACAATATCTTGATAAGACAAGAATAGTCAAATATATTCCTTCAAAAAGAACACCAATAATTGAATGGAGCCGTGCCAGAGTAGATTCATCAAAATTGCGTTTTGATCCTGAAGTTTACGAACTACGCAAACATGAGTTCAAAGAACGGATAAAATCTATGATAGAGTATGTGTCACGCAAAAACGGGTGTAGAGGCGAAATACTTTTGCGCTATTTTGGCGAAAAAAAGACAACACCTTGTCAAATATGCGATTTATGTTTGCAAAAACATAAATCAGGACTTAACGAAGGTGTTTACGAGGCCATAAAAGAGGAGGTTACACAATTATTAAACAAGGCTCCCGCAGAAGCAGCCGAATTGTACAAGTTATCTTATGGAAAAGAACAATTGGACACTGCCCTTAGGTATATGTTGAACGAAGAGATAATCTATATGAGTTACGAAAAAATTTATTTAAAAAAGAATGAAAACAAGTAGGTTTTGTATATTTCTATCGCTAAGTATAGCACTTCTTTCATGTTCAAAAGATAACATCAAAGTAGCCTGTATTGGTAACAGTATCACATTTGGTCACGGAATTGCCAACCGGGAAAAAGAGGCCTATCCCGCAGTTCTTGGACAGCTGTTAGGAGAGAGATTTGAGGTTAAGAATTATGGAGTATCCGGCAGGACGGTCATGAATAGTTCCGATATGCCATATATGGCTGAGGCTGCCTATCAAGAGGCATTAGCCTTCAATCCCAACATAGTAACAATAAAGCTGGGAACTAACGACAGCAAACCCTACAATTGGTTACACCAAGAGAATTTTAAAAGCGATCTTATAACTCTTATAAGTAGTTTTCAGGCTCTTCCCTCAAATCCGGATATCTATCTTTGCCTACCGGCTCCAGCTATGGGAAATGCCTGGAATATATCGGATAGTGTTATTTTTCACGGAATAATTCCCATAATAAAAGAGGTAGTAAAAGAGAATAAACTTAAACTGATTGATCTTTACACACCACTAAAGAGTCATCCGGAGTATTTCCCCGATACTATCCATCCAAACGAAGAGGGTTCTAAACAAATAGCCAGAATAATATTCCAAGCCATTACCGGGAAAGCGAAAAACATTTAAATTTTCAACAATTACAAATATTGTTGTAACTTTGCCATGTTTTGTTTCGATTCTCTTTTCTCAAAGAGATAGAATTAAAAGGGAACCGGGTGAGAATCCCGGACAGTCCCGCTGCTGTAAGTCCAATAAAATGTTTATTCATTCTTTGCCACTGCCTTTGTAAAACAATAAAAGGTGGGAAGGCGGATAAACCGGACAAGT
>DASRNO010000006.1:0-3153 GCA_035647375.1 Bacteroidaceae bacterium | reverse complement strand
TGGTTGTTCGATAATTAAACAAAGATATAAGAATATGAGTAACTTTGTGGTAAATTAAGAGACAAAATATAGCATTTATGAAAAAACATATTGTTTTATCTGTTCTGGCATCTTTTATAACGCTGGCGGGAATAGGTGGTGTAATTTATAACATGATATATGTACAGAGCATAAAAAGCGAAGATTTCAATATTTTTATATATCCTGAAGAGAGTCCGGAGTATGTTTTAACACAAATAGAGAGTAAAAGCGGCAAGGAGAATTTTACCGGACTAAGGCTTATTTTTAAACTTCGTAACTACCAAAGTCTGATAAAAAGTGGCTGCTATTCAATAAAAAATGGCGATAACGCTAATAAGATATTTCTTAGGTTATCAAACGGACACCAAACTCCGGTAAATCTAATTGTAAGCAGTACCAGAACTGTTCAGAATATGGCCTTAAATATGACATCACAACTTATGGCCGATTCGGCAGAAATTGCTAATCTGCTCACAGATAGTCTATTTCTCGACTCGCTTGGATACTCTAAGGCAACGGTTTTTGCAATGATAGTACCTAACACATACCAAGTGTACTGGAACTCTTCGGCCAAAAAAATTTTAGAGCGTCTTGCTACTGAAACAAAACGTTTCTGGAACACTGACAGAACAAATAGAGCACAGCAAATTGGACTATCACCACTCCAAGTGGTTACCTTAGCTTCTATTGTAGAAGAGGAGACCGCCAAAATAGACGAAATGCCTATAGTAGCAGGTCTATATATGAATCGCCTCAAAATAGGTATGCCGCTACAGGCCGATCCTACAGTAATTTTTGCTCTTGGAAATGAGCGTCCAAAACGGGTTCTACAGGCTCATCTTAATGTAGACTCTCCCTATAACACTTACCGTAACTTAGGACTACCTCCGGCTCCTATTCGTTTTGTACATATATCCTCTATTGAGGCTGTACTTAACTATACCCATCACAACTACCTATATATGTGCGCAAAAGAGGATTTTTCCGGTTATCACAATTTTGCCTACACGCTATCGCAACATAACGCCAATGCTGCGCGTTACAGAAAAGCCCTAACTACAAACGGAGAACGCCGTTAAGCTCTACCAGATATCCTCTCCATAATCGCTGGCATAGATATTTTTTGGAACTAATTCAAGATAATCATAAACCATCTCGGCCATATTATTATCAAGCAACTGTCTTACTCTTAAGTAGTACTCACCATTAGCCTCCATATATTGTGTAGTAAGAATACGTCGCAGCATGGAGGATTGATCTCGGAACCATGCACCGTTAGCTCCATAAAAAGCTGTTCCTTTCATATAGCCGCGGTTGCGCATGGCCTTATCGGCAGACCGTATCTCTTCTTGAGTAAGACCATCGTCACTGACCCAGCCAACTTTTGGATCTCTACCACCGGTACGCAAGTCGGTAGGAATATCGCATGGCATACCATTAAAATAGGCTTGTATAACACCACGAGAATTCATAACAGGATATCCAATACGTATCTCATAAGTTCCATCAAACGGTACGGGAGGCAGTTTAACAGTGGCATCGTAAATTCCCTGAAGAATAACCTCATCACCCTCGTAACTCCAGAACCAAAAGTGTCTATTACGAATAGAGAGGAGTGTTTCGCGCGAAAAATCCCAATTTTTAGTAAAGCCCTGCTTCATACCGGTACACTCTGTAACACCGGGACGATTACGGCCTCCACTATTCACAAAATCGGGCGACATGGTGGTACAGTCGTAACGAATACGGGTGTTAAGTACGTTGTAACGGGTGTTATAATCGTATGTGAGAATATCGTCTATATAGTGATATATACCATTTAGGGCATTCTGCTCTATTGAACTCTCAGAGGGAGCCCAAATTCTAATACCCGGATAAATCAAGTTTTTTGGAGTTCCTTTACGGTTTATGTATATTCCTTTAGGCGAAGCCACTGAGGGTGTACAGATACGCATAAGTGAGCGAGGCATCATGGTCTCAAAAAAATCTTCCACATCCCATTCGGTTCTCTTAAAGTTTGATGCCAAAATATCACTGTTGGTAACATTCCAATCATTATATCCGCCATAATACTCTAACAGATGATAAGAGACAAACCGATTAAGTGGGTTTTTACGGTGCGTAAAATCGTCATCGTACAGACCGGCATCTTCGGGATAAGAGATATCGTACACTTTTTTAGCATAGGCTATAAGATCGTCAAGATCATATATACCTGCCTCTCGATAAACCTTATTAGGTTCAATAAATGCGGAGAATTTAAAATAGCGGTTCTCGGGAAATATGGCATACTCCCACTCATTGCCTGTATGATATCTAACTCCTATTGTACAAGAGTCGCCTCCGGGAGCTACATAATTTTCATCTTTAAATGCTATTAATGAATCGCACATATTGGTGAGTATCAAAGCACTGTAGAATAGAGATACTGTAGTATCCATTTTTATAAGATCGGGCAAAAAGGAGCTACTTGGTTGAACTACTCTATTCACAATCTGAACTACACCGTTCTGTACTGAATCGTCGCGCTCTATCATACGAGCGGTTTTATTTATATAGTATATTATGCGGTTGTTATCAAGCGTATCGGAATCGCAAGAAAATGTGAGGTAGCGATCTAAACGGTTAGTACTTGGAAATGAGCCCTCTACCATATCGGTTGTATAGTATATCTGATCTAACAGATGGGTGTTTGCTATGGTGTCGCACTGTTTATCTGTAAGTGAATCTATTGTAGCATAACCCTTTTCATCAAGAAAAATCTGAAAAGCCTCGTTAGTGGGAGCAATGCAAGTATAACTTCCGTAGGTTTTAAGTTCGGCCCATACATTAGCTCTTTTTAAAATATAGACAAACGAGCTAAAATCAGATTCACGATTCTCTAAAAACTCACCCACTGTCTCGCCGGTAAATGTATAATAGTTACCGGGAACAATTTCATCTAAACAACTTGTCTGAATAATGAACGAAACCGACAGAACAAATAACAATGCATTGGTTTTTTTCAAAGGCAGTCTCATATGATTTTATTTTAAAAATGTTAATTCACTACTGTCCACTTAAAACAAGTTGAGTGACAGCTGATTATCATTTCGCTCTTTGACATCGTTAATATCTATATTACTAAACAGC
>DASRNO010000005.1:0-14176 GCA_035647375.1 Bacteroidaceae bacterium | reverse complement strand
ATCATATATAGATGGATATTTTGACCAACTAAACGACATTCCTGACAGTTGGGTAGAAATATACAATCCAAACAACCATTCCGTTCAGCTTAAAGGATACCGTATTGGTAAAACTAATAGTTTTATTAGAAGTTTTATTCTACCTGCAATCTCAATACCCGCAAAAGGACACTATCTTGTGTTTTGCGATAAAAGCGATATTATAATAAACGGCGAGGCTCATAGTGACTTCAGACTTAACTCCGACAAAGAAGGAGATATCTATCTTTTCCAGCCTGACGGAAAACTTGCTGATCATTTGAGTTTTCCGGCTATGCCTGCACCACATATTGCGTATGGACGTCTTACCGATGGAAGTGACATATTTGGATACGAACTTACTCCAACACCGGGAGCAAGTAATCGTGGTGGTCACGCCAAGGCTATTCTTCCCAATCCTTCGTTCAATACCTCTAGCAGCATAGTTTCTTGTGCAGAAGATGAGGATGTAATAAGATTTACAGTTTTTATCCCCAATCATGCCCCCGAAGGCACAGTAGCACGTTACACCACCGATGGAACTGAGCCCACTATAGAGAGCCCCATTCTAAGTAAAGCCACATATTTTTCTAAAAACACCATTGTTAAAACCGCTCTATTCGCAGATAGTTGTATTACTCCTCCATCTGTATCGCGTATATTTATTTTTCACGGAAGAAATATAACACTTCCCGTAATCTCTATAAACACACAAGATTCATATCTTAACGATGCTAATATAGGCATATTAGCTAATAATCATGCTGATTCAAGAGTCAACTGGCGTCGTCCGGCCGTTTTTGATTATTTCCCTAAAAGCAGTTCCAGAGCCACTATTTCTCAAAGGTGTGAAATTCGAGTTGGAGGTGCATATACAAGACGATGGCCATTAAAATCTCTTGTAGTTTATGCCAGTAAAAGATTTGGCACCAACAACTATTTTACCGCTCAATTTTGGCCCGATAAACCCTATACATATTACAGCAAATCTATTATGTTACGTAACTCGGGGAATGATTTTTTATATTCTAACTTTCGCGATGGAGCTATTCAAAGATCTGTAGGACCCAACTGTGATCTTGACTGGCAAGGTTTTCAACCCGCAATTTTTTATATAAACGGTGAATATAAAGGAATTATTAATATCCGCGAAAGAGCAAATGAAGATAACGTTTGGGCTCATTATAACAGGCTTAAAGATATAGACCTACTCGAACTTAATGCTGGTACTGGGCAGTTTGAGGTTAAAGAGGGCAGTTACGACAACTATAATAACTTCTATAATTTCTACTCTAAAGGCTCACCATCTTATGAAGAGTTCGACTCTATAATGGATGTTGTTCAATATACCAACCATATAATTACTAACACCTTTTTTGGTAATGAAGATTATCCGGGAAATAACTGCGTACTTTGGCGACCTCAAACAGAGGGAGGCAGATGGCGTTGGATTATGAAAGATACCGATTTTGGTATGAATCTTTATGGCTTTCACCCTCATGACGAAAATTATCTAAACTGGATTCTCAGAGTAGAACCTTATGCTAAAGCAGGCGGTTCCGGTAACACCGAATCTGCCACTCTGCTTATTAGGCAGTTGATGAAAAATAATGAATATAGAGAGATGTTTATTGATCGCTTTACTGTATATATGGGCGATTTTCTGAACAGCGACCATATTAATCCAATAATAAATTCTATCAAAAAAGAGATAGAATACGAATTCCCTTATTATCAGAAATCATATCCTGACTGGAACAGTTGGCTAAACTGGAATAACCATATAGAAGAGATGAAATCATGGTGCCAAAACCGCACAACATACATGTGGAGACATCTTAAAAATTTCTTCTCACTGGGTACTCTGGTGCCTTGTACAGTTAATACAAATATTGACTATCCCGAAGATTTCAATGTTCTTATTAACAATATACCTCTAACTCAAGGTGTATTTAAAGGCAACTTCTTCTCTAACCGTAACTACACGATAGAAGCCAACTACTACGATGATCAATATACGGTAATCGGATGGGAGATTTCGAGCGTTATAAACGGTAGAACTTTAAATACAACCACAACCGGCAGTGTTTTATCATATATCCCCGTTAGCGGTACTACCCAATTGTCAATTAATGCTATTAAAGGTATAAATGGAATAGAAGATATCTCTTCCGGAAGAAAAGAGGTCGTAAAAATTATCTATATAAACACCTCCGGGCAGCAGTCAGAAACCCCTTTCAATGGACTTAATATTATCAAGAGAATATATAAAGACGGAACATCGTCAAACAGTAAAGAATATCTAGACTAAATCGAGATGGTTTTTAACGCAAAATTCTGCGAGATCTATCCCTCTGATAAGGAAAATTCCACATAGGCGACTGCGACTCCGGAGCTTCCATGTTAAACCGCGGAACAGTTGGCCAGACACTACGAACAGAATCAGAATCTTTTATCTGTGGAAAAGGGCGTTGCTGTTTGGGTGCGGGATGCATCCTATTATTCTCTCTGCGAAACTGCTCTTTTTTGTTCCACTCTTCCCAGTAATTCTCCCACCACTGCTTCTGTTGATCAGCCATCTCTTTCCATCTCTCTTCGTTCTCTTTACGTTTCAGTTCCATCTGTTCCTGAAATTTTTTAAATTCCTCGGGATTTTCCTGAAAATATTTATGCTGCTCTTCAAATCTCTTTCTCTCTTCGGGGTGATCTTGAAAATACTTGTTTATCTCTTCAAAATTTCTTTGCTGTCCTTGTATCTGAGGTTGGTGGAATGGAGACTGTGATTGGAAACCGTTCTGCCTCCAGACATCTTGGTCTATCATACGAATCATACCAATCTGTCGTTCCATATTTTTTCGACTCTTTTCAGACCACTCTTTCCAAATTCGCTGACCCAATTCCCATTGAGCGATACCAATCTTTTGACGCGTAGAATCATGCAACTGCTTCTCAAGCTTCTCTATATATGATCTGTTTATCTCATTCCATTTTTTATAATAATCCTCCGATTGTCCATTAAATCTTATACCCAAAGGCATATCATTAAGAAAATTATCTCTCTTTTGATTTTTAGGAATAAATGATCTGTTCAGCTCGTACAGAGCCTTATTATACTCCAAATAAATAACTGCAAAACGCTGATACTCTCTACGTGTAAGTTCTGCCTTCTCCTTGATATACCGTAATTGCGCATTAATCATCTGTTCATCAATTTCCTGTGCTTTAGCACTATGAATTATGAATAGAGATAAAACAATGCTTAGCAATATCGATAATCTGGTCATTCTATTTTTCGTAATAATTGCTCATCAAAGAGAATAACCCCAAATCGTCAGCAGACATAGACTCAAAAATTTCGTCTATGCTCATACATTCCGATATACTTTCGTAATCGGGCACATTGAGTTTAGATGTACCTGAAGGAAACAATAGAAAAAATGCCATCGCAGCAATACTGGCAGCAGCTGCCAACGTATAATAAAGCGGGTACCTTCTCCTCACCTTAAAATTCTCTGTTCTGGCTCTGGCAATAATTCTCTCCGTTACATCCTTCATGAAATGCTCGGGCATTACGTAAGGCATCTTTTTGCCTATGCTTTCAATATCTTTCATAATGAATGGTCGGTTATATAATTTTTAATCTTTTTTACAGCATAATGATAGTTTGTCTTCAATGTATTCACACTATCTCCTAATATCTGGTGAATCTCCTCATAACTTTTATTCTCATAATAACGAAGATTGAAAACCAACTTCTGCTTTGTGGGCAATTTTGCTACAGCCTCTTGCAGCAAAACCAAAGCCTCCTCTGCATTCGAATCAGCCTCTGCCCTAACACTCTCTTTTAAAGAGTCTCCTAAATCATCTACGGAGAGGAAAAAACCTGCTCTTCGCTTAAGAATTTTCAATCCCTCATTAGAGGCTATCTTATAAAGCCAAGAAGAGAGCGGAAAATCACGAGAGTAGGTATTTCTGTACTTGAAAACATTTATCATTGTCTCCTGAAGTGCATCCTCCGCATCTTCATGCGCAACAACAATTCTACGAATATACCAATAAATAGGCTCTCCATATTTTTTCATCAATAAACGCAGCCCCTCTTCCACATGATCTTCGTTACAAATTAAATCAATAATATAATCATCGTTTGTTAACAATTGATTCCCTGTTTTAATCCTGTTATTCAGATCATTTTCCATTAGTAATATACTTCTTTATTGGGAAAGTTAAACCGTTAATTGTAAAAGAGAGATAATTAACTATTGTGAAAAACCAATTAATCACTTACAAGCATCTCCCCACCGTTACAAGGTATTATCCATTCAAACTCTTTTTTCCTATTCAGTTTAACATTATTGACAGATCCATTTAATGAAGAATCATCGCTATAATGAGTAAAAGTGGTATTGCTATCTAACATTGATAGGGTTGTTTTCACCTTAAGTTCTTCTTCCTGAGCATTTATCCCTACAATATACCATTTTTCTCCACTACGACGTGCTAAAATTACATATTTACCCGGATATCCGTCTATATATTTAACCTCGTCCCATGTGGTTGGAACAGTTTTCATAAAATCAATTGCCCAAGCAGGAGCATCGGTTAAATTATTAGGAGCCAAAGCAAAGTGCTGCAGACTGCTCTGAAATAAAACAGCGGTAGCTATTGCATAAACATCAGATGTTACTCTATATGTACCCCGATTATTACCTTTACTATAACGTTTATTCAAAGCACTGCCTCCAAAATCCATATTACCTATAGTATTGCGGATAAATGGATGCAGACAAGCATTTAAAGCCTCCTCATCGCAAGCGGCTTGGCCAAAAGATAAGTTCTCGCTAGCACGGACCGCCTCTCCGGATGCAAAATTGGGATACATTCTCTCCCATCCGCGCTGAATAGTGCAACCATGAAATACAACCATCAAACCATACTCGTTGGCATCATAAAGAATATCCTCGTAAAGTTGCATAGTCTGCTGTTTATCACTTCCAAAAAAATCCACTTTCAAGCCCTTTATACCTATACTCTTTAGCCATTTCATCTCCTCCCTGCGAGCTATGGTATTGCCCATAATACCTTTTGGTCCCTGAGGCGCATCATTCCAGTAACCGTTTGAATTATACCACAACAAAATTCCCACATTTTTCGAAGCAGCATACTTAGCTAGATCTTCAATCTTATCATAACCAATATTTTGATCCCAAAGAGCATCAATTAAAACATATTCGTATCCTAAATCAGCACTAAAATCGATATATTCTACCTGCTCTTCGTAATTACAGCTAGCATCCATTCTTATAATCCAACTCCATGTGCTCCTCCCAAACTGATATTTTTGACTAGCTTCATATAACGGCTTAACAACATCCCACATAATTGTTGTTTCAACAATTGGTGCCAAAGTCTCACCCAGAGTAATTGTACGCCATGGAGTCTCGCCCGGCACTGTTATACCTGGAGATACTGTTCCAATTCCATTAAACTCCTCCTCCATAGGATACCCAATAGTATACTTTGAGTCTTGCCCCCCCATTAAACGACTGCCACAATAATTACTTCCAACTCCGGTTTCACAAAGCAATACCCATCCATTATCAGACTCTCTGAACAGGCAAGGGAATGTAAATCCTCTGCCTCCTGCGTTTTTCCCCATCTGATCATCTAAAGTGTAAGATGCCTCATAGCTCGGTGCGGTTCGGGCAAAACCGCTCATTGGCATCATCTGTGGAGAGAGAAAAGTAGTAGTTTCATCAGGAAAAACAAAGCCGGTCTTCTCCTCCTTAATAACACAGCATAAATTTCTTTGTGGAGCTAAAACATATTTAAAGGCTATATCATTATTGCTTACATTAAAAACAACATCAAATACCGCTTTACCATTTATATCAACAAAGGTAAATATTCCCTGATTAGCACTATATTCAACCTGGCTGAATTTTATATTCGGAAGTGAATAAGAATCCGAAACTTGGACTATTTTCACTTCTGGTTTTAGAGTCAAATTTTTTGAGAAATCTCCAATATCAGTTACTAATCCTAAAGGAGAGTCCAATAAAAAAGCTTTTCCTTTATAATTAACTGAATAGAAGGCCTCTCCTAACCTGTCAAACAGAGTTACCACAAGATTACCATCCGGGCTGGACACACTACTCTCTACTGCTTTCAAATTGGTACAAAACAGTGATAAAACAATCGATAACAAAAACGGAAACTTAAATAATTTCATATCTACTATTTATACGGTATTTTTAAAAAATCACACTCTTTTATCTCTTTAATATAATAATTTTTTAATTAATATACAGCTTGTCTGAAATAGTCAAAATCGACATAGCCTCCTGTCTGAGTCGTGGCATAGTTGTATAATAATGTTCTGTATCCAGTAAACAGATCCAGCGTAAATCTCATCTGTAACGGTGAATCAATCTCAATCCAATTTGTTCCATCTAACGAATAGTTCATAAAAGCCTTGTCTGGGCCACATGTATCATCCTCCTGAGGAGTGAAAACATATCTTATTTTCAACCAAACTTTATTGCCTTCTAAAGGTATACGCAACACTTCAACCTCCCCATTAGATGATTGTTGAACATCGGTTTGTGTTCTTGAACCAAAACGGCGTGCCGGAGGTGTTCTGTTTATGCCCACAATACTCTTTGTTCCATCTTCGTTAACCTCTACCCCGATAGAGCAATAATTACTTTGAAAAGCGCAAATACCCGCCCTATCGCCGGGTTTCATACCCGAAACATCAAGTAAAACTTCAGAATAACAGCGAGGCCCTACTGTACGTTGAGTCAGTGAATTTCTGGCATCCATAATATTTGTAGCAATATGACCTGTAGTGAGACGCAACCAGCCCTGACGCTCAGTAAAAGACCAAAAATCATTATCCGGTTTATGGTTCCATTGCCAGACTAAATCAATCTTCTCATTGTTTTTATAATCAAACTCATCGTTTGCCCAAACACGACTCTCTTCCCATTCAGGCAGATTAACAGTAAACCTCTTTACAGGTATTGTGTTATCTCCAATAATAGGCCAATCATCTACCCATTTAACCGGCTGTAGGGTGGGAACTCTGCCTACCGCTCCATGATCCTGAAACATTACAGCATACCAATCACCCTTCTGTGTCTCTATAATAGCTCCCTGAGCTACACCATCGCCACGTCCATCAAACTCTCCGCTAAGAATTGTTCTCTTCTCATATTCGCCAAGTAATTCTTTGCTTCGCCAACAACTCTCTGTTCTAACGCCTCCACTTGGCCAATCAATAACCAGAACGTAATAATAGTCTCCTATATGATAAATATGCGCCCCTTCAGCTCTCAAATTAAAACCCTCACGAGGCGAGGAGAAAAGAATTTGATCTACTCCTCCCTCTTTTACTCCAGAGGCATCAGGAAGTAGCTCTGTAATTCTAATATCGCCATTTCCCCATACAACATAGAGCCTTCCATCTTCAAAAAGCATAGAAGCATCATGGAACGGTCTATCAATTATAATCTTCTCCCATATTCCATTTTCAATATCCTTAGTTTTAAAAATAAATGTTTTTGCCTGATCATTAGCTATAAACAGAGCGTAATAGACACCATCAACATAACGTAAACTTGCTGCCCACTGCCCCTTGCCATAAGCATTTTTACCATTTCTCAAATTATAAAAATCGTCATCGTTCAGATAATCATAAACATAATTTACAATTTTCCAGTTAACCAAATCTTTAGAATGCATAATTGGCGCTCCGGGACAATAGTACATAGTGGTACTTATCATATAATAGTCATCGCCCACTCTTATTAAATCATTGTCGGGAATATCAGTGTAAGTAAGAGGATTAATACACTCTGTAGTCTTGGTTTTGGCCTTGCATCCAAAAGAAAAAATTAAAATCAGAAAAACAATGTATAAAAACGAGTTCTTAAATTTCATAATAGTATATATTTACACATTAACAATAAGAGTCAAGAAAAGACACTAACACTTTTAAGGGAGGATCTCCTCCCTTAAAAGTATAAATTTACAAATTATCTAATTATTGAAAACTCAGCCAGTCAACCTGCACCTCATCGTTTCCAACAAGCTCTACCTTTATATGATGTATTCCTTTCTTAGCTTTCTTAACCTTAGCCGTAGTCTCTACCCAATCAGAACTTTTAGGAATCTTAACCTCGGATACAACTTTATCTCCTTGGAATATTTTTAAAACACCACCATTTTGCGACATAGCATTAACAGTAACAGTTTTAGCTGTATTATCAAACTGTACAGTGTTATATTTTGCCCATGCTCCTTGATTAAAAAATATAGTCTTCCATCCCTCAAAATAGTTATCATAATTTATGTAGTCGATCGAATCGCCTGTCTGACTTATCTCAGAGTAACGGTCTAACTGAATTTTAGACTGTGCCGGTGTGATACCGATACCACGCAATGTGGGATTAACTCTCTTTATAGTTCCATCAGCATTAAAAAAGAGACTATCTGCGCATGCAGAACGGTTTTTGTCAAAATGTGGTGAGTAATCGTTATGATGATAAAAAATATACCACTGATCTTTAAAATTGATTATAGAATGGTGGTTTGTCCAACACTTATTTTCCCATTCCTCAAAAAAGACACCTTTAAATTCATATGGACCAAAAAGATTTTCGGCCATACAATAGGCAAGAACCTCAGTATCCTCGCGGGCCCAGGGAAAAGTCATATAATAATAACCGTTTGCCTTAAAAAGATATGGACCCTC
Source organism: Bacteroidaceae bacterium (assembly GCA_035647375.1). Taxonomy (GTDB): domain Bacteria; phylum Bacteroidota; class Bacteroidia; order Bacteroidales; family Bacteroidaceae; genus Colenecus. Next base: position 5,400 of record DASRNO010000005.1, on the reverse strand, counting down.
AACTAATCCTTTAGTTGGGACACCCTCTACACGATGTTGGTGAGTGCGGTCAACTGACAACCAATCATCATTAAGCTTGGTTATAGTAATACCAGGCATCACTAGATAACCCTGTCCATCATCATCAATAAACACACAAGGATCTATGCCATTAACGCCCTCAATAGGAGTAGGCTGAGCCACATATGGGCCTTCGGGATTCTCCGCAATAGCTACACCTACACGATTACCACCAAAACGGACACCCTCAGTTACTTTCATTGATGCAGGAAAAAAGAAATAAAAATTACCGTTCGCATGCTGTTTACAATCGGGTGCCCACATAGAATAACTAGTTTCGTTTACCCAAGGTACATCTTTCTGATCAACTATCTTACCATGATCCGTCCAATTAATAAGATCTGACGATGAGAAAACATGATAATCAGCCATACAGAACCAATCCTTACGAGGATAATCATCTGGTGCAGGAATATCATGTGATGGATAAACAAACACCCTGTCACCCACTACTAATGCGGAGGGGTCTGCCGTAAACTGATCTCTAATAATAGGATTCTGAGCCACTACACTTGCGCATACAGTAAACAACGCAACCAGTGACAATAATAATTTATTCTGCATCTCTTTGTTATATTTTGGGTTTATAAAAATTCTTTTCTTTTAAATTTATTCAGAGTTCATAAAAGAGTCTCTAAAACAACACAATTTAAGTATAGAGGGTCAGCAATCATTAAAAATTTAATTTTTTACTTTTGGTTAGTAATTCAACAAGGATATAACAAACCTATCACCATCAATAACTCTCTATATTTACAAAGTAATCAATTAAAAATGAAACTTTTGATAAAAAATGAAATTAAAAATGCAAGTTTTGATAAAAAATGAAATTAAAATAGAAAAACTCCCTCATTATAATTCAGCCAAAACGTAAAAAACAACAACTCTATTTTATTAATATCTTTCTTGTTCGTTGAATGCCATTATCAAATCTTTCCCGTATAAAATATATTCCACTTGTAGGATATTGTACTCTTTTACCTGTCAAATCAAAATACTCCTGTTCAACAGAGGCTCCCTCTAACCACTCAACTCCCACAGTAAAACGGAATTTCACAACAAAAACAGTCGACGATAATAGGTTGATAGAGTATTGATTTCCTTGAATATCGGCCAAAATATCCTCTCCATTCATTAAAACAACGTCAATCTCATATCCGGGATCCGGATAAATGGTTAAGTTTACAACCCTATTATGTCTTACTAATGTGTCACTTAACTGAGCCACACCTCCTGTTTCGCTTTCTACTGAAACAGAATGTCTTATAACCGAAAAGTTCGCTTTCAAATCAAGAGTTTCCCTCATAATAAAAGAGAAATCATCATCATAGCTTACAATAACACCATCTTTAGTCCAATAGTCAAATTTATAACCCGTATTGGTTACTACTGCACTCAATGTTACAGAATCTCCATAATAATAGAGACCTGATCCATAAGCTTTGCCCCCGAAAGATTGAGAAAGATTTATATAATAAGAATCTTTTTTAAAGTTTGCCTCTAAAGATCGTGGAGCGGAGGCGATAAAACTGTATCTTGTATTTCCCGATATAATATTATCATTTTCCATCCAATTCATAAAAACATACCCTGTATCAGGCACCGCAGTTAAAACAACCAGTGAATCATGATAAATTATTGAATCTCCAATAATAACACCACTACCAGAATTCACTAACAATTCAAGTCTATATTGATTTGGCAAAAATAGTGCCTCAATTTCCATATTTTCTGTCAATATAAAAGAGAAAACAGAATCCTGACCTATTTTTATATTGTCTAAATACCAACCATCAAAACTATATCCTACTTCACTAAATGCCTTCACTGTAACTACAGAGCGGTAATCGGCAACAGTATCTCCGTAAGCCACTCCTCCTTTGCTGGTGCGGCATGAAACAGTATAACTATCAATTTCAAAAATCGCCTTCAAAGTGGTTTCAGATATAATTGGAAACTCAAAAAGTGTATCGATACTTATCAACGAATCATCCTTGTACCAACCTGCAAAATAATAGCCTCTATTTGGTTCGGCTTTAAGTTCTACAACTGTTCCATGTGCATATTCGCCTTGCCCATATACAACTCCACTATCCAAACTCTCTACTGTAAGGTTATATCTATTACCAGAGTAATTGGCCTCAAACAGTAGTGTCTCGTCAATAGTAAATGTAATTGGATTACTCGTTGAGATTGTCTCGTTTTTATATTTCCAATTAACAAAATGATATCCATAATTAGGTGTTGCGGTAAGTGTAACCTCAGAACCCGGAGTATATAACCCCGTCCCCGTAACACTACCCAATTCATTAAGAGGAGATATAACAGCAAATTTCGGACTATCAGAAAAAATTGCTGTAATAGAGATATTCTCCACAATAGGAAAGCTATAAGTGGATAGATTATTTATCAATTGATCTTTTATCTCCCAACCTCCAAAAAAATAACCATCAAACGGCAAAGCCTCAACACTCACAATTTCTCCATATTCATACTCTCCTCCTGACGACACTTCACCACTCTCACCGGCATTGACTACCATATTCACCTTAATCTTCTCAAACATAGCTGTAAGGGTTCTCTCCTCATAAGATTTAAATGAATAATCAGACTGATTACTAATCAACACTTCATTTTCATACCAACCTGCAAAAACATATCCCGTATCAGGTATAACAGATAAGGTGATGTTTTTCCCATAATATCCCTCCCCTCCACCATAAGCAGTTCCTCCTACACTCTGTAGAACAGAGATTGTACAAGGTTTCTCTCCAATTTTTACCAACTTAATATTTCCAATTATCATTTCGGCAAACCCAACACTCTGCGATGGTACAGACCATCTAAGCAAGAAATTATCGGTAGATGAAACATCAAATATTATACTATCTTCCATTGAGTTATTAATACGCATAGAGGCTCCACTAACACCAGCTAAATTAGTAGCAACCTGCAAAGTCTTTGATTCAACTACCGTACCATTAGTTTTCAGAACCGATGCTGTTACCGGTAGAGCCTCTTTCCAACCAACTGCAGAATAAGAGAGTCTATATTTTCCCGGCTCTATAGTAAGTCTGTTCTCATTAAATAAACCATAAGTTGCAGTACCACTTGTAGAACTACCACGAAAATAGAGCCCACTGGAAAACTGTCCCTCGGTAGAAAAAAAGAAAAGACGGGGACCAAGTGAATATTCGCCCGGATCTCGTACTCCACCCTCATATACGGCTCTCCATCCTGGAGGAATACAGTTTGAACCGGCATAATCGTCAAATCTATCAGAGAAAACCATATTTGTTTCCAATTCTATATCGGGTAAATCATCCCTTAAAGAACTTTTTTCAAAAATAAAAGTATTTACACTCAATGGTAAGAGCATTAATGATGGCTCATAAGTCTCAGATTGAAAACTAAAAGCCCTCTTTTTCATATTATCAGTTTCTGTTGTTACAACAAGAGAACCTCCAAGAGAGTTAAAGGGAAGTGTAAAACTCATATTGTAATCATAATTGGTTGGGTTAAGAACCATAACAATAACACTATCGCCCGTTACGGAAATGTAAGCCGAAGAAGATATTGAACCTGAGCTCTCATCCAAAAAGTGTTTAATACGAGTTGTTCCCGAAACATTTTTGGCATAGTGCGAAAGAATATAGCCACGCTTTGTCACTTCGCCATCAATCGTTCCATAATTACCATCTCCAAGACATCCGTAATATCGTTTCAACGCATAGTGAACCCAAGCACTCATATTTGCCAGCATTGCATCATTAATGCTTTTTGCAAATAAAAAACCATCATTAGCCCAGTCAATGTTTTTTCCCTCTTTCTCCTGTCTATCATTAATAAGGTACTCAGTCATCCAAACCTCTTTACCTTTACTTATTGCCAACGGATACGATGCCCCATTCCATCCATAAAAATGCCCACCAAGAATATCCAATTCTGCACAAGCTTCAGGATCATTTAGTATAGGATCAGATAACGAATGAGTAAAGTGAACACCCTCAGGAGCTATTATCTGACTATTAATTGTAGAACCCCAATTTTTCAAAAAATTAGCGAACTGTTGTCCGGTCCATATACAACTCTGATATGTTGTGGTCCAATCCGGCTCATTTTGAATAGATATACCATCTATTTTAATATTATTATTATCCATATAGGTAATAAAGCCATTTAAAAAATTGGCCCAGTCGCCATATCTTGATTCTAAAAGATATCCTCCATTAGAATCGTCATTATTAGATTTCCACGCAGCCGGAGGAGACCACGGAGAGGCAAAAAGATATGCTCCATGCAACTTTGCTCTTCTGGCAGTAGATATTGCGGAAGACCATCCAGACTCTTTATTAGCAATATAAAGACGCATAATATTATACCCTAATTGATTTTCTCCCTTTCCGTACATTTTATCAATTTCAGCATTGGTAAGCCAATAAGCCCATGTTGGGCTGGGTCCAAATCCACCAAAACCTGAAACATGCTGGTATTCTATACGGCTATCAATCACTATCAAGGCATTTCTGTTCGCCGATATTGAAGAGATAACAAAACATATAGAAAAAAATAATAGGAACCGTATTGTTTTCATAGTCACAAATATAAATAAAAACAGCTAAAAAAGGCCGGCGAAGAGTTTAATTCTCTCCGCCGGCCGCAAATATGATTATCTTAGTCTAATACTATTTGACCAAAATCTTCTCTACCTTTCGGCTACCATCAGCACCAACAGTAACCCTAATGTTAACACCTGCGCGAGGCGAGGATATCTCTACACCATTAAGATTGAAATATTGAACCGAAGTCTCGCCACTTACCGCATCAATACGGCTCTCAATAGCAGCATCAAGATCGATAGAAGCTTGAGCAGCAGCAGCAGCATAATCAAAATCGGCTAATTTATCAATCATCTCAAGGGCAAAGTTGTCAACAAAACTCCAATCCGTTGTAGCAACAAGATTGATACCTACATGAACAGTATCTCCTAAAGCTTCAAATCTCAAGTATTGATTAGTTCCCGGACCAGTCCAAGTGGCACCACCAGTAATCCATGGATCAGAGGTAATCCTTACGGAATCACCCTCCTCATCAAACTGACTGGCATAAAGGATTGTACCTTCATTCACTGTAGCTGTTCCAATACCTGCACCAAGGTTGTAAACACCGGCTGGCAGATTTACAATAGCTTGATCAAGAGTCAATGCTGTATTCCAATCCAATCCAAGGTAGGAGTTTACAGTAGGAGTCTCATCAGAAGCTACTGCATATCCATAGTTAGTACCAGTAAATGCATTACCTGCACTATACTCAAGATCCCATCCAGTAAAAGCATCAGAA
>DASRNO010000004.1:0-48425 GCA_035647375.1 Bacteroidaceae bacterium | reverse complement strand
ATTTAGAATGATTCTAAATAACAAATAAAGCTGAAACTGTTATGCTATCAAGCAAAGATGCAAATAATAAATATTTTTATATTATAATACCGGATTCGGAAAAGGAGACCTTTTGAGATGGAATAGGGTATTAATGGAGCTAAAAAAGAAGAAAAAATAGAGTGTTTCAAAATTAATAATAAGAAAATTATAACCGAATTGAGAGTATTATACTCTTTTTCTCTTTCAGAACAGGATTGTTTTCAGTTATTTTGCATAGTATATTTTTTTAAAAATATTCAGCAAAACAGTCATTGTATGAGTATAGAGTTAGTGAGGACCGAATTGTTACTTGGTAAAGACAATGTTGCCAAACTATTGTCGGCAAGAGTTCTTGTTGCAGGTCTGGGAGGTGTAGGGGGATTTGCAGCTGAATTACTCTGTAGAGCGGGTATAGGAGAGATAATATTAGTTGATGGTGATTGTGTAGAGGAGTCAAATCTTAACAGGCAAATAGTGGCATTGAGATCCACAATAGGCAAAAATAAAGCCATAGCTATGGCTGAGAGGCTACGTGATATAAGAGAGTCTGTAATAATTGAACCCATACCTCTGTTTTTATCCGAAGATAATATTGACCTGATTTTAAATAGGTACCAGATTGATTTTATAGTCGATGCCATTGACTCTGTTGGTCCAAAATGTATGTTGATAAACCAGGCTTTTAGTAGAAATATACCGATAGTAAGCAGCATGGGATCGGGCTTCAGAAAAGATTGCGGAAGAGTTTGTCTGACAAAGCTATCTGATACATATCAGGACGGCTTAAGCAGAGCTGTCAGGCAACAATTAAAAAACAGAGCTATTGCCGATAAGCTTACAGTTGTATTCAGTGACGAACCTGTTTCTGAAAACATATTGAATGGAGGAGACTCTTATAGCGGTAAAAGAGTTATTGGAACTATAAGTTACATTCCATCTCTCTTTGGATGTTATCTTGCACAATATGTAATAACCGGCTTAATAAAAGAATAAAATGATTAAACTTCACAATATCCAAAAGAGCTTCGGTGAACTGGAAGTTCTTAAAGACATAAGCCTCACTATCAAAAAAGGTGAGATAGTAAGTATTGTTGGGCCTAGCGGGGCAGGAAAAACAACGTTACTGCAAATAATGGGTTCGCTTGAAAGGCCCGATTCGGGAGAGGTTATTTATAACGGTACAGGTATTCTCACTTTAAAAGAGAAGGCTTTATCGGCTTTTAGAAATAGACACATTGGTTTTGTATTTCAGTTTCATCAGCTACTGCCCGAATTCACCGCTAAAGAGAATATAATGATTCCCGCTCTGATATCTAACCTCTCTATTTCTGCCGCCGACAAAAAAGCATCTGAGCTACTTGATCTGCTTGGTCTCTCTGATAGGGAAAATCACAAACCCAATCAGCTTTCGGGTGGTGAAAAACAACGTATTGCAGTGGCCAGAGCTCTAATAAACCAGCCAGACGTTATACTTGCCGATGAGCCGTCGGGCAGTCTTGACACTAAAAACAAGGAGGAGCTTCACTCTCTTTTCTTTGATCTCCGTAACCGTTTGGGCCAGACCTTTGTTATTATTACCCATGACACATCGCTGGCATCACTGACTGACCGTACCATAAAACTTATTGACGGAGAGATTGTTAAATAATTCTATCTCACCACTTTTCAAACCTAAGTATAACGGAACTATTAGTCAGAATCATTGATTTCCTATCAATTTTTTGCACATAATATGACGTTTTAATGCCACTTATACCGCACCTGTTTAAGTTCTTCACTATTTTTATAGTATCATATCCGGCACCGGGAGTGTAAACAGAAAAATCAAGTCCTATGGAGTCTCCGGTGTCGGTTGTAATACCATAATAGGAAAAATAACCGTTAGAATGGTTCTCTATTTGAACAATATTCCGAGCAAACCCCCAATATACATCTCCAAGAGTATCAGATTTACGAACATCGCCATTAAAATCCAAGCCTGATTTATACTCCACATAGTTAAGCCTCCAAAAATTGTCAAGCTTATTATTTGGAAATACAGGCTCGCATCCTAACAGACAAATAGCAATTATCAACACTATGGCAAATGAGAGGAGAATTTTTAGAACTCCTCTGTTTTTTACAATATATCCCATATTCTTGATATTGAAAACATTATACCTTTGTTGTCACCAAGCCTTGTGCCTGAATCAAAATCAATGGCCCCACTCGCTCCTATCTTCCAATTACAAGACTCGCCAAACCGATATGAACACTCCAGAAATAGAGATGTTATCTTCTCAATACTACGGAAAGGTTTCTCGTAAGTGCCCCAATGCCTAACATGCGTAATCAGAAGACGATAATCAATACTTGGCGTTACTTTTCCATCTATACCAAGATGATACATATTTACCCTATTACTAGAAAAAGAGAGAGAACCGTCATCATTATACACCGGCGATAATAGCACTGGATTCCCAATAGCATAGCCCCAATGCTGATACGATTGATAAATAGAGTGATTGTACATACCATCCCTACCGTCAACCCCTTCTGTAATGATTGAATGTTGTAGATTGCAGATTGAACCGCAAAGGCCTTTGGTATTTAGAAATTCAAAAACAATATTGTCAAAAAACAGTCCGTACGGTGCATTAATTTCTAATCCGAATATTCCGTCTAACCAGTTACGTTTAACTCCGTAAAATACAAATTCTTTTTGGCCAGCCGCATTATTTTTGTATTCAATACCCAACATTGAAGAGTGATCCTCGTAAAAATGCTCATAATAATATCTGAATTTCCATTTTTCTAATGTAACATCAAAAGCGAGATGCCAGCTACCCAGATGATTCCCATTCTCATCGCCCTGCTCACCTATAGGATTGAAAGGCATAAAGACTTCCAGATATGCGGCAAGATCTTTAGGTAATTTATATTCATCGTAATAGATTCCTTTATAGGTCATATTATGTTTTATACCACCGAACTGCGCATACATCTCTAAGCCCAAAGTCACTTCTAAAGGGAATCTGGAGATATCACCAAATTTTAAGAATCCCGCCTTGCTGTGAAAAAGAAGACCATCTGCAAAACCTGAATTCGGTAACTTAGAAGCAATATTACCTCTCCAACTACTGTCTGTAAATTTACCATAAGAAACATGTCCCTTTAAAGAGAACCAACTTCCAAAAGAGTTTATCCTAAGATAATCGGGAATTTCCAGACGAATCTGTGGAATGGGTCTACTATTACCAGACCAAGTAAGCCCTCCCGAACTTAAACATTTATTCTTTAACTCTCCCCATCTCTCTTTAGAACCCAACGACAAAATAAAAGATCTGTATTCTAAATCTAAATATATCTGCTGTAGATAAATTTCAGATTGATAGTTATCGGCAACCACTGCGTCAATTCCATAATTTACACCATATTTTCTATCAGAAACCATATCACCCAAAGCAGAAAATCTTAAATGGGATCCATAATTTTTAACTGTCGATAAACCCTGTCTGCCCGATGTAAACCAGAACGGAGAGTTCTTTCCGCCAGAAATTTGAGATTCAGCAGAAAGTACAAATTCTAACTTCTGTTCAAATGCTATGGTAGTGTCGTTTACCGGTCTTGCACTACATAGAGCCGAACATATAAACAATAGGGATATAACAAGTTTATGCATATTTAAATATTATCTGCCTATGCATATGTAATCAAACCCATGCTCAGTAACCTCGGTGGGGTCGTATATATTTCTACCGTCAATAATCAGAGGCCTTTTCATTCTCTTTTTAAGAGTACTCCAGTTTGGCATACGGAACTGACGCCATTCTGTAAGTAAAAGTACAGCATCGGCATCAAATGCAGCATCATACATATCATCACAATAGGTAACCACTCCACCTATGCGACGTTCGCATTCGCGCATTGCAACAGGATCATATACCTTTACCACACATCCCACATCAAGCAGTAGTCTTATAACAACAAGACTTGTGGCCTCTCTCATATCGTCTGTTTCTGCTTTAAAAGATAGCCCCCAGACACAAATAGTTCGCCCTTTCAAATCTCCTTTATAATACTCTTTAAGTTTGTTGAATACAACAATTTTCTGACGTTCGTTAACCTCTTCTACCGCCATAAGTACCTTCATGGGGTATCCAAGTTGTTGAGCTGTTCTAATTATAGCTTTCACATCTTTAGGAAAACAACTTCCCCCATAACCACACCCCGGATAAAGAAATTTACTTCCTATTCTGGTATCGGAACCTATACCCTTTCTAACCATATTAACATCGGCCCCCACAAGTTCACAAAGATTGGCTATCTCATTAATAAAACTTATTCGGGTAGCTAACATACTATTAGCAGCATATTTTATCATTTCAGCACTGGGTATATCGGTAAAAATTACTCTAAAATTCAATAGTAAGATTGGACGATATAAACGTGTCATCAAATATTTAGCCCTATCAGAGTCAACGCCAACTATAACACGGTCGGGGCTCATAAAATCTTTTACAGCTGAACCCTCTTTTAAAAATTCAGGATTACTTACAACATCAAACTCAATGGATTCACCACGTTTAAATAGTTCCTCTTCAATAATTTTTTTTACCTTTTTAGATGTACCAACCGGTACTGTAGATTTGGTGACAAGTACTGTATATTTCTTTATTGTCTGACCAAATATACGAGCAACATCCATTACGTGTCTAAGATCAGCACTGCCATCATCATCAGGGGGAGTCCCTACCGCACTGAAAACCACCTCTGCTTGATCAATACATTCAGCAAGATTCGTAGAGAAGCTCAAACGACCTTCGCTTTGATTACGGTTTACTATCTCCTCAAGCCCAGGTTCATAAATAGGAATAACGCCCTGTTTTAAAGCTTCAATCTTTCGACTATCGATATCCACACAAATAACCTCAACCCCCATTTCGGCAAAACAAGCACCCGAAACTAATCCAACATAACCTGTGCCTACAACAATTATTTTCATACTCTGAATTTATTTGTATTTAAGCAATTATTATACCTTAATAATGGCTATCACAATATTTAGTCTCTATTGGTTTTCAACTATTTTTAAACATCTTTTCAAACTACTCTTCCAATATGGTATTTTGTTATTGAATCTCTTTTTATATTTAGTCTTGTCTAAAACCGAAAAATAAGGCCTTCTAGCCTTACTTGGAAACTCATCTGAATGACACGGAGATATATCACATGATTCTGCCCCCGTAAGCTCTGCTATCTCTTTAGCAAAATCATACCAACTGCATACGCCCTCGTTAGTATAATGATATATTCCTTCGTTTCCTGAAATTTTTCCATTTTCAATAATGTCAAATATGGCAGCGGCAAGGTCGGCTGCATAGGTGGGAGTACCAACTTGATCAAACACCACATTTATGCTCTCTTTCTCTTTTGTAAGCCGAATAATGGTTTTGACAAAATTTTTCCCAAAAGAACTGTAAAGCCATGCGGTCCGAAATATCATAAAACGACATCCACTGGATATTACGGCCTGCTCGCCAGCCTGTTTAGAGTCTCCATAAACTCCCAAGGGGTCGGTTTGCTCATCTTCAACGTAAGGCAAATACCCAGTTCCTTGAAAGACATAATCTGTAGAGATGTGAATTAGCAATGAGTCATTTTCATAAGCCGCCCGTGCAAGATTACAGACAGCCTCTGCATTAATTCTATAAGCTATATCCGGCTCATCTTCAGCTTTATCTACATTGGTATAGGCTGCGCAATTTACAATAACGTCTATGTTATTCTCTTTAACCATTTTTTTTACACTCTCAGCGTCTGTAATATCCAGTATGGTTGTGGGTACTCCTTCGGGTGTTGTTATATCAGTAAAAAAATATGCGTTTAACGAGGTAGTACTCAATATCCTAACCTCGTTACCCAACTGACCGTTACTACCGGTTACAAGAATATTCATCTGTATAATATTTAATATATGAATGGGGAATCAAAATCTTTAAATAGTGAAAGCGATGAATCTTTATGGCTTAATATCACTTTTTCAGGTGGCAAACACCAATCAATAGCCAGTTCAGGATCATTCCAAGCTATGGTGCCCTCACTTTGAGGAGCATAGAATTGATCACACTTGTACTGGAATATTACATCTTCGCTAAGAACTGAAAAGCCATGCGCCATACCTCTAGGTAAAAACAACATTCTATGGTTATCTTCCGTCAGATTAACCGACACATATTTCCCATAGGTTGGCGAACCTTTTCTTATATCTACCGCTACGTCCAACACAGAACCCACAACGCATCTCACCAACTTACCCTGAGCATGAGGGGGAGATTGAAAATGAAGTCCTCTAAGCACTCCGTAAGAGCTTCTACTCTCATTGTCCTGAACAAAAATAATTGAAGCATCAGCATACTGGGGATTATTAATTCCGTCAGAGCAAGCTCTAAATACAGCCGATGATATCTCCAAATCAAATTTACGCTGTGAAAAAGACTCGAAAAAATAGCCTCTTGTATCTTTGAAAACAGAAGGTTCTATTATAAATACTCCGGGAATTTTTGTTGATATTATATTCATAAGTTAAAAGAGTATTAACTCACTATGAGTCTACAATTATATTAGGTTAAAATAACCGAATCCTTTTCAAAAGTAGTGTAATCCGTGAATATCACAAAGTAATTAGACCGTTTTTTATTTAATACTAATAGCGGTGGCTGAATTCAGCCACCGCTATTAGTATTAAATTATTACGTCAGAATTAGGATTAATTAGTACGTTTTTCACGAATGCGTGCCTTCTTACCCGTAAGTTTACGTAGATAATATAATTTGGCACGACGCACCTTACCCACTTTATTAACCTCTATGCTATCAATTGCAGGAGAATTTATTGGAAAAATTCTCTCCACACCAATTGTTCCTGACATTTTTCTTACAGTGAAACGGCGATTATTCTGATGACCGCATATTTTAATAACTACACCACGGTACAACTGAATTCTCTCTTTATTACCCTCCACTATACGATAAGCAACTGTAACAGTATCACCCGATTTAAATGCAGGATGTTTATCCTCTTTTCCTGTAGCAAATGCCTCTTCTGCAACTTTAATTAAATCCATTTTTAAATATTTCAATTGTTTTTCGTCTCAGCACAACATATCAAGTTACTCCTCCTGTGACAGCGATTGCGCTAAAGCGCCGCAAAGTAACAACTTTTTTTTTAAAGCAACAAACTATAAGCATCTTACTGATTATATTTTGCGTTTATTCACTAAATAATCTTTCGTTACCTGAGCATCTCTTTTACAACACCTCCGTCGGAATAACGAATTATATGCAGGCCGGGGGTGTATGGCAAAATAGAACGACCGTTAATATCATAATGAAAACCTTTTCCAAAAAGCAAAGAGATAGAAGCCTAGTAAATAACCCGTAGGAGTAAACTCCATAATATCAGTGAAATTCTTCCAACCGGCGGCTGCACGATAAGCTGTTCCGCAGCCAACGGGAACATGAAAAATGCAATCTAAAGTAGACCAAGCTTCAGCTTTTCATAACACGTACGTTTATTTAATTCCTATTAACTCTCTAAACCAGTAAAAAGATAAAATTTCTTTTACATCAGATAGTGTTTAGAGGGCTAATCTGTTAAAAAAACAACAATGGTAAATTATTTTTAATATAATTTATTCAAAGTATAAAGTGAGCACAATCATTCTATTGCTCATACTCTCAAGAGAATGAGTGTATTTTAACATGGTTGCATCTGTTAGATCTGTACGGTTTTTAACAAGTATATCTGATAAGCCAAAACAAAATTTAAGCTCTGGAATTAATTTAAAATAGGGATAATATAAATCCATACCTAACCCTGTCTCGAAGAATAAATCAGACCGTTTGACCAAAATTTCTCTCTGTTTTCTCACCGTCAGGTCAATATTCGGATTGAGACCAAACATAACGTAAGGTCTGAAATTATTATATCTCGGGGCACTGATTTTCAAATCTACAGGAACTGACAAATAGGTTGACTTGATTACCTGACTTACTGTTTTTCCAGAATTAATATCTCTAAATGTTAAGTTTTTATCGCCAAAATGGAGTGTGGGAATAAATCTGATAGACAAATATTCATTTATCCTTAGCTCACCCAAAACTCCAACAGTAAAACCAAGAGAGTAGTTCGGAATATCGGCAAACCACTGCTCTTCAATCCCGTTGTTATCATATCTAAAACCGTTATTGGCTATTTCAATATCCTGGGTATGAACACCAAATAAGAAGCCATAATGCCATATTTTTTTATCAATATAAGGCCGATTCATCACCTTCGCCTCTTGAGATCTCAAAACCAGAGGTGAATGCATGCCAAACAAAGAAAACAATATCAGCACTCTTAGATTCAATAAATATTTTCTAACTATATTCATCGGTAATAATAACGCTTAATATAGCGGGATATTGTGGAATAAACCTTACGTATATGGGCATTTTAGTGTAAAAATAGATTCCATAGTACCGTTTACATATGGAATATTAAACATCGTACAGGTGATTGAGTCTGTATTAACAATTATTACAAAATAGTTTTATCAGATAACAATGGTTTAGAATCTATATAAATTGCAAAAAGGAGTGTTGTCTATAACAGTCAGTATAAAAAATATTAGTACTTTTGCGTCGATTTTCTAATTAATAAAAATATTATGGCATACGTAATAAATAACGACTGTATTGCATGCGGAGCATGCATTGACGAGTGTCCATCAGAGGCAATATCAGAGGGTGATATCTATGTAATTGATCCTGATAAATGTGTAGATTGCGGTATTTGCGCAAGCGTTTGCCCCTCCGAAGCCATTCATCCGGAAGAATAACCTTAACGTTATATACTCTTATTCCAGCCTGGCCAAACTCTTATTGATACGCTGGAATGCTTCTTTAATTCTCTCTTCGCTTGTAGCGAAACTGAATCGTATACACTCGCTGGCTCCGAAAGAGGTGCCTCCCACTGCTGCAACATGGCCTGTCTCAAGCAGATACATGGCCAAGTCATCTGAATCGTTTATAACAAAACCTTCAAAACTTTTCCCAAAATAATAGTCACATTTGGGGAACAGATAGAAAGCTCCTTGAGGAGTGTTAACCTCAAAACCGGGAATCTCTTTAGCTAAAGAGACTATAAGATCTCGCCTCTGTTGAAAAATTCTGCGCATCTTCTCAACATCTTCCTGAGGACCCAAGAAAGCCTCTTCAGCAGCTTTTTGAGCAACTGAACAGGTACCACTTGTGTATTGCCCCTGTAATTTATCACAAGCCTTTACCAACCATTCGGGGCCAGCCATAAATCCAATTCTCCAACCTGTCATAGCATAAGCCTTTGAAACACCATTCACAACAATAACACGTTCCTTGATTGAGTGAAACTGTGCCAAGCTCTCATGCTTACCCACAAAATTTATATGCTCATAAATCTCGTCTGCTATAACATAAACATTAGGATATTTCTCTATAACCTCAGCCAAAAGCTCAAGCTCTTTTTTAGAATAAACAGATCCGGTAGGATTTGATGGAGAACAGATCATAATAGCTTTTGTAGCAGGAGTAATAGCCTTCTCAAGTTGATTTGCTGTAATCTTAAAATCTTGTTCTATCCCCGCTTTTACAAAAACAGGAGTACCATCAACTAATTTTACCATATCCGGATAACTAACCCAATAAGGCGAAGGAATCACAACCTCATCGCCCGGATTAATCAGAGCCATAAGTACATTACAAAGCGATTGTTTAGCACCTGTTGATACCAAAATATTAGATAGAGAATAGTCTAACTCATTCTCGCGCTTCAATTTTTCGACTATCGCTTTTCTTAACGATATAAAACCTGACACTGGCGAATATTTTGAATAATTCTCATCAATGGCATACTTTGCAGCCTTTTTCACATTATCGGGGGTGTTAAAATCGGGTTCTCCAACACTCATATTAACCACATCGACTCCCTGAGCCGATAATGCACCACTTTTTTGTGCCATGGCAAAAGTAGCCGATGACGCTAACCTATTCACTCTCTCTGATATCTGACCCATATTATAGTTATTTATTAATTGTCTGTAATTCCTATTTCTAAATAATTTATCAAACTATCTGAACTTTTAATGATTGTCCTAAGATCTTTTTTTAATACTGCATTAAACAGAATAGCTCTTGCAAAAAGTAGTATACCAAGGGGAAAGAACACCCCCGCCAATCTATTTGCCCAATCTTTACTAAAAGGTTTCTCAATCCCGTGAACCGCTAAAGTTGGGAAAGTGTTTAAAAGCTCCGGTACAACTCTGTCTCTGCTGTTTCCCAACTCTTCAACTACATCCTCAAGTATCATATTGATTTTCTTTAAATCACTATTATGCCTGTTACTAAAAAAAAGATGAAAATAATCTATCGACCTACTATTTTTTTCATCGTTTAAATATAAAGTAGATAGAGTGATCAATGATTTGAGTTTTTTAACAGAATCAGCCGGATCAATTTTATCAATAATAATCTCCTTTAAAGTAAGATCTCTTACTGATTTTCCTCCAAACCAATAGTGAAAAAAATTCTTGTAAACATCTATCTGAAACACAACAGAGTCTCTGTTTGCCTTGACTGTAAAAAAAAGACTGAGAGGTAGTAGCACTAAGGAGCTCAACCAGCATCCTATAATACTCCATTCTCCCTCTCTGTACATTTTCTCTCCCGATACGGAGGTTATATAATATAGTATAAATGTAAGGACCGAAATTATTACAGGAATACCAAGTCCCCCTTTTCTTATTATAGCTCCCAAAGGGGCTCCAATAAAGAAGAAAATCAAAATCGATGTTGAAAGAGATATTTTTTTCATCCATTCAATCCAATGGCGACGAATAGTTCTATCACCCTGAAACATACTGATACCTTTAAGCGAAAGTTCACTCTTCTGTGTCTGAATTCTTGCCTGCATGGTTTTTTTCCAATCGTACTTGCGGGATCTGGTTGAAGAGTTAAAAACACTATCAGTATTAATAGCCGTTACCAAGGATGCATTAAGTGCGGCAGAATCTCGGTTAGAAAAACGGAAGGTACCCAAAGCTGAGGCTTTATAATCTGATAAATTACCCATGCCGATACTATCCTGCTGTGATGATAGTGAATCTATAGTATGTCTTATCTGAGACATATTTTTGCTGGCTGCCTGAGAACTCATCACGTTTTCATCAATTTCGCTAAAATCAGAATTAAACTCTATGAGAATGTGTTTTTCCTTGAAGGTCTCTCTTCTGTAAGGATTATTACTTCTGTTCATCTGCTGAGCCTGCATATTCTCGAACTGCTCTCCACTATAAAGACGAAGATAAAGATGTCGCTTATCTGCTGTTGTTTCAAGCCTCCCCGAATCGGCCGATATAACCCTTATCTCTTCAAAACCTTTAGAGATATCGTAAATAGTAACCTGATGAAGGGTGCCTGTATTCAAATCTTTATGTTTAACATACAGGTTGTAACCTGAAATCTGATCATAAAAAACGCCCTCAGGAATCTCTAATTCCGGCGATTTCTGCTTCATAGAATAGAGTAAAGAGTATAGTTTTTTAGATGAGTTTGGGCCGGTTACATTTTGAAAATAGAGAGATATACCCGCTAAAACTATACAAAATATGATAAGAGGACGCATTATACGCAAAAGAGATATACCGGCTGTTTTCATAGCCAACAACTCCAATCTTTCGCCTAAATTTCCATAAGTAATTAAAGAGGCCAGCAATACCGCTAATGGTAAGGCTGTAGGGACCAGGGTAAGAGAAGAGTAATAGAAAAATTTTCCAAGCACATCAAGTGTAAACCCCTTTCCAACCAGCTCGTCCACATACCTCCAAAGTATGTTCATCAACAATATAAAAAGACAAATGAAAAAAGTTCCGGCAAAGAGTAAAAGAAAGCTCCTAATAACGAATATGTCAAGCTTCTTGGTGCGCAATTTGAGTCTATTTATTAATTTGGTACAAAGATAACTCAAATCGTAAACATACAAATCTGTATAACGCTATTTGTTTGCTATTAACAACCTTTTATTAGATTAAATATTATAGGCCACAACGGCGTAGTGCCTCAACCGAGGTATCCCAAAGATTTTTTGAATCTTCAATTTCGCCCGGATCAACATAATCAGTGATAACAAGCGAATAGATTCCCGTTAATTCATTTCTGGTTATTCTGAATTCAAAGTATGTGCCAGGGAGTTCATCCAACCAATGAAATCTAATATAATTGTTCTGACGACTGTTAATTATTTCTGCTTTTCGTGATTCATGCTTACCCCAAAAAAATGTAAAAACTCTCTCTTCAGACTCAATTCTGTCAGCAAACCATGCCTCTAAGCCAGGTGCAGTAGCAACAGTTTCCCATATCATTTGAACTGAGGTGGTACTCAAAGGATACTCAAGCACCACTTTCTCTGTTGATATTAAAGATTTTTTATTTATCATATTTTCCCCCTTTTAAAAAAACGTAAAATCTTAAAACCGGACATATCCATCAAGTAGTAATTACGCACCAGTATATTACAAAGAAAACCCATATCATAAACATTTCCAAATAATAAAGGTTCAAAAAAGATCCGTCACAAAATAAAGTAAGGCAAAATATTGTTTTGTTCAAAACTCCGTTTTACCTTTGCAGCCGCCAAATGTTGGCGAGATAGCTCAGCCGGTTAGAGCGTCGGATTCATAATCCGAAGGTCGGGGGTTCAAGTCCCCCTCTCGCTACACAATACCTGATATGCCCTATATGCGGCCATCTTAATTAAACAACAAAGAGAAAAAATCAATCATTGATCATAAGGCTCATAAAAAGATTACATGAACTAAAAAGTTTTTGGGAAAGTTCACTTATATCTATTTTCTTTTTATTGGCAGTAGCCGAATTTGGAGTAAACGGAGAGTATTCACATACTCCCAACTTAATAGAATAAAAACCCTCGTTTTCAGGAATAGCACTATCTGTAAGAACAAAACAGGTCTCTTCATAGGGATGTGTCTCGGCATAGTGTCTTAAAACAGATTGTGCATTAACGATTCTAATCATGCCCAATCTTTTAGGATTATTAATTGCGGGGGTTATCAATACCATCTTTTCACAACCCGATAACTCTAAGGCCTTTGACAAGAGTGCGTCTCTAACATTATCGGCAACACCAAGAGACTCGTCTATAATCAGGGTGTCATCACGCCCATCTTTACGATGGCCAAAAACAACCCCCACCGGTATATCGTTTCTTTTTGCCACCAATGCCACCCCCTTAAATTTTTTATAATAGCTGAGTACAAAGGTCATATCTCCAATTGTATGCAAAATATAATTATCTCGCTCTCTCATCAAAGTATCAATAAAAGTAAACAAAGGCTCATCCATAAATTCGGGCGTAGATATAGATAACGATTCTTCATTAAGCGTTTTAGAGGTATTTAACGATGACGCTCTTTTATTGCGGGTCTCAATATAAAACCCGGGAACATATCCAAATTTGGAGTAATAATCCCATAAATGGTCATTTGCCGGAATTAGAGCTGCTATCTCTTTACCTTGAGTAAACATAAGCCGGTGAGCCTTAGAAATAAGTTCGCTCATTATTCCTTGTCGTCTATATTCGGGCATTGTACATCCCGCCGACAAATAACCGGTCTTAAAGTTTCCACCCCACACGTAAAGGGAGTAATCAAGTATTTGTACTGCTGCCACAATTGATTGATTTTTCTTTATAGTAATAGTATTCAGTGCTGTATATCTGTTCTTGAAATAAAAATCCACAAACTCACTGTCGTCCTGAAATGAACGTGTATAGATTTTTTTCACTTCCCAACATTCGGAATCACAGCATACAGGCAAGGCTGTCATCTTTTCTAACAGCAAAATAGGCTGATAAGATAATTTGGCTTTTCTCAAACCATCAATACCAAGATCCTCTTCCCTATTCACATATATGTAGTTATTCGGCAGCCTTGAACAAAATTCATTGTTTATAATAGAATATGCTCCCGGATAATCATTATCGGCTTTTTCTACACATACGTCGAATGTAATATCATTAATTTGGGAACCGAAAGTGAAAGCCACTAATTTATCACCAACGTACAACACCCCCCCCTTAACACCAAGTGCATCCATATTGTTAAGAGCTCTATCCATCATTTTTCTCTCTGCCTCTAACGCATTTTTTGCCCTTTCACCCTTTGCTATAACCCACAAAGAGACCATTTCAAGACAGTTAGCCACATGCTCAGATGTTAAATCCAAATACTTATAATCGGGAAAGTTTTTTTTGAACTTATTAATGTGATTGCGTTTTGATTGATATTTCTTGCCCTTAAGTTCAACCAAATCTGTACGAAGATATACATAGTCCATAACATCTCTATCTGGCACAAAACGAAAACAGCCGGGCGAAAATTGTTCTATCCTTTCTGTTATCTCTTTAGATGCTCCAACTATTAATAACGGTTCTCCAAAAGAGTCTGCATCATTTTTAAGTTTTTCCATCACCTTGTTAAAATTGCCTTTTCCCATAGGCAACATATAAGTTATATGTCCATTTGCACGAAATCTTATTACTAAAAACCCATCTACCTCGGCTAACTCTGTGTTGTATAACAATTGCCATCCGTACAGATTTACTATACTAAAGTCACAATTTATAACTTCACCCTGAGGTAAGTATGAAAAAACAAGATCTCTATCATTTATGGATATTTTCCTAAACTTAATTGTCATAAATAAATCAATTGCTATGTTAACATTACAAAATAGAGCTATAATCGGACGCAAAGGTACACAGATTATGAAAAATAGCATTAATTTTGTGTTTTCAAAAAAACTTATTTAGTATAAAACATTAAAACTTCATGGATTTTATTGATGAGATAATTGTGCGTGCCAAAGCTGACAAGCAACGCATAGTTTTGCCCGAAGGCACAGAAGAGCGCACTATTAAGGCGGCTGACAAAGTTTTAGCCGATAAATTAGCCGATATTGTGCTTATTGGATCACATAAGGAGATAAAGAGCCTCTCTGTACAATGGGGATTGAAAAATATTAGTAAGGCAACAATTATTGATCCTGTCAACAATCCAGACATGGATATGTATGCCAACCTTTTGTACGAATTACGCAAAGAGAAGGGAATGACACTCGAAGAGGCTGAAAAAAAAGCTCTGGATCCTCTATATCTAGGTTGCCTGATAATTAAGGCTGGACATGCCGACGGCCAGCTTGCCGGCGCTCACAATATAACCAGCAATGTGTTAAGACCTGCGCTTCAGATAATAAAGACTGCTCCCGGTATAACAAGTGTTTCGGGAGCTTTTATAATGTTGACAAAAATGCCTCGGTTTGGCGAGAATGGTATTTTGGTATTTGCCGACTGTGCCGTAACTCCAGTCCCCAATGCTTCACAATTGGCTCAGATAGCTATATGTTCTGCTAACACAGCCAAAACATTGGTAGGGTTTCAAGAACCCAGAGTGGCGTTATTGAGTTTCTCTACAAAAGGTTCTGCTCAACATGACGTTATAAATAAAGTGTTATCGGCTTTATCGATTGCCAGAGAGATGGATCCATCTTTAAAAATTGATGGCGAACTACAGGCCGATGCTGCAATAGTGCCCTCTGTAGGATTGAGTAAAGCTCCGGGATCGGATATTGCCGGATGCGCCAATGTACTTGTATTCCCCAATCTTGAAGTTGGAAACATTGCATATAAACTGGTGCAAAGAATTGGAAAGGTTGAAGCGCTAGGGCCAGTACTTCAAGGGATTGCATCCCCCGTAAACGACCTCTCAAGAGGGTGTTCGGTTAAGGATATATACAAAATGGTAGCTGTTACCGCTAATCAGTCTATTGTGATCAAAAAAAACGTTCAGGTTTATAATAAATGAAAATTCTTGTTTTAAATTGTGGAAGTTCGTCGATTAAATTCAAACTCTTCGACATGCCTTCAAACAGAGAGATTATACAGGGCGGTATAGAGAAAATTGGTTTAAAAGATTCTTTTATAAAAATCAACACGCCCCAAGGAGAAAAAATAAAAATAGAAAAAGATATTCCCGAACACACCCAAGGAGTAAAATATATATTTAAAATTCTTTCCAATCCAGATTACGGCTCGCTAAAATCTCTCAAAGAACTTGATGCTGTGGGGCATCGTATGGTTCATGGAGGAGAGAGGTTTAACAAGAGTGTTTTTCTTACACAAAATGTTTTAGAAGCATTTGAAGCCTGTAATGATCTGGCTCCTCTGCACAACTCTGCTAACCTGAAAGGAGTAAAAGCTGTCAAAGAAATCCTTCCGGATATTCCTCAAATAGGAGTGTTTGATACGGCTTTTCACCAAACAATGCCAGACTTTGCTTATCTGTACGCTATCCCTTACGAGATATATGAAAAATATGGAGTGCGACGATACGGTTTTCACGGAACTTCCCACCGATATGTATCGGTAAAAGCTTTCGAACTATTAGATCTTGCAAAAATAGGGTCAAAAATTATTACTTGTCATATAGGTAATGGCGGGTCTATCACTGCCATAAAAGACGGAAAAAGTTTTGACACATCTATGGGGTTTACACCACTCGAAGGTATTATGATGGGTACTAGAAGTGGAGATATTGATGCGGGAGCAGTATCGTTCATAATGGAAAAAGAGGGCCTGAATACCACCGGTATTATGAATTTACTAAATAAGCAATCGGGACTTCTTGGCATATCGGGAGTCTCATCTGATATGCGCGAGGTATCTGCAACTCTTTCATCAGGAAACGAGCGTGCTGCTTTAGCCAAAAAAATCTATTCTTATCGTATCAAAAAATATATCGGAGCCTTTGCAGCGGCAATGGGAGGAGTTGATGCAATTGTGTTTACCGGAGGAGTTGGAGAAAATCGCGAGGAGGTGAGAGAGGCTATTTGTAAAGATATGGAGTTTTTAGGAATAAAATTAGATAAGGAAGCAAATAACAAGGCTTTATTCGGAGAAGCCGGTATAATATCAACTGCCAAATCGAAAGTAAAGGTGATAGTTATCCCTACAGATGAGGAACTGGTAATTGCTAACGACACTATGAGTATTCTGAACTCGGAACAGCTATAATTTTGTCTCGCCCTCAACATAATTGCCATACACTAGCTTCTCTCCGTCAAAAACCGCATATGAAAAGTGTTGTATCCAGTCGCCAAGAATAACAACCCGGCAAGAGTGGTTTAGCTGAAGCTCTAGTTCAATATGGCGATGACCAAATATAAAATAATTAATACTGCTATGTGTGGCTAAGTATTTTTTTGAATAGATAACAAGCGGCTCTTTTTCCTCACCACAGTAGTCTGGGATTCCTTTTTCTAGATGTTTTGTCATACTCTTTTTTGCCCACTCATGCCCTATCTTTAAACTCCACCTGGGATGAAGTGCTGAGAAGCAAATCTGAAGAAAGCGGTTATGAAAAATTGAACGCAAAAATTTAAAGGAGACTTTGTCATCACCCAAACCGTCACCGTGAGCAATAAAAAACTCCTGCCCATGAATCTCGATTGTATGAGGCTGGCGATGAATTATTACACCACACTCCTTCTCCAAGTAATCACCACACCAAATATCATGATTACCAATAAAAAAATGCACCTCTACTCCACTATCGGTCAATTCAGATACTTTACCCAAAAAACGAGTAAAACCCTTGGGTACAACATATTTGAACTCATACCAGAAATCAAACATGTCTCCCAGCATAAATATAGCTTCGGCCTTATTCTTTATGTCATCGAGAAAACGTACCAGTCTTCTTTCTCGCATGCGTTCGTGTCCAATAGCCCATGATCCTAAATGCGCATCCGATATGAAATAGATATTCTTCATTCTTATTTATAAAAAACCCAACTCCAGTTTAGCCTCCTCGTTCATCATATCTTTTGTCCACTCAGGTTCAAAAACCAAATTAATTGTGACAGATTTTACACAATCCAAACCTTCAACTCTCTGTCTTACATCCTCAATAATAAAATCTGCAAGAGGGCAACCCGGCGAGGTAAGAGTCATATCGATAATAACATTATTGTCTTGATCCACATCAATATTATATATCAATCCTAAATCGTAAACATTCACCGGAATCTCCGGATCATATACCGTCTTTAGAGCATTAACCACTCTCTCCTCTATTAATAGTTTGTCCTTCATATTATATATTAAAGTTTTCCCTCGTCTGCATAACTGTAATAGCTACCATCTGCAAAAATCATGTGATCAATCAATAATATATTAACAGCCTTACAGGCTTGTTTCATCTTCTCCGTAATAATATCGTCAGCTCTACTTGGTTTAGTATTTCCCGAAGGATGGTTGTGACAGAGAGCCATAGCAGTAGCCCTTCTTAAAAAAGCCTCGCGTAAAACGCATCTTATATCTACTGTCGTTTCCGTAAGACCTCCAACACTTATCCGAATACTGTCTAGCACCTTAGATGCTTGGTTTACAAAAAGAACATGACACTCTTCAACCGACTGATCAACAAGAATCGGATAAAAATAATCATATACATCGGCGGAGTTCCTGATTACTATACGTTCAACAGGTTTTTCATCTTTCCTGCGACGACCAAGTTCACACGCCGCAAGAATTGTAACCGCCTTGGCACAACCAATACCTTTAAAAGAACACAACTCCTCAACGCTAAGTTTTCCAAGTTCAGATAGGCTGTTACGACAAGAGGCCAAAATTTTCTGCATCAAAGCCACTGCCGTCTCTTCTGTGTTTCCCGTGCCTATTAGAATTGCCAACAATTCAGCATTTGTCAGCGCCTTAGCGCCTCGCAGCATCATCTTTTCTCTAGGTCTATCCTCTGCGGCCCATTGTTTAAGATTCAGCTTACCAGGCTTATTCATATTGTTTTTTACATTTTCACTCTTCCTTGATATGCACCATTACGAGTGTCTACCTCTATATACTCACCCTCATTTATAAAGAGAGGTACACGTACTTCAGAACCTGTTTCAAGTTTAGCAGGTTTAGTGGCATTTGTTGCAGTATCGCCCTTCAATCCAGGTTCAGTATACTCCACTTTCAGTGTCACCTTAATAGGCAATTCGGCAAAAAGGATTTCGCCCGATGTGGCATTTGTAACCACCTCTACAACCTCACCCTCTTTAAGGTATTCTACTCCTGTTATCAACCCCTTTATTAAGGTAATCTGTTCAAAAGTCTCTTGATTCATAAAAATATACCCCATATCATCCTTGTAAAGGTATTGATAAGGACGGCGTTCTACACGAACATCTTCTAATTTGAAACCAATCTGAAAAGTCCTCTCTATGACACGCCCAGTAGTTACGCTCTTCAATTTTGTCCGTACAAAAGTATTGCCTTTCCCCGGTTTCACATGAAGAAAATCTATACAAAAATAGAGATGATTATCAAGATTAATACATGTTCCGATTTTAATGTCTTGACAAAGAATCATAAATAAAAAATATGTGAATATTTGTTTTTCAAAAACTATTCACAAAAGTAGTTGAAATAGAGCATAACTCAAAATTTTTATCCAAAAAAGCCATATTCTCTTTGTGGTTAAAAAATAAAGATTTACCTTTGTGACCCTAAATGTTGTAGCGCAAAACAAGATTATAATAATATTATATATAGACAATGAAAAGAACATTCCAGCCCTCAAAACGGAAGAGAAAAAATAAACACGGATTCCGCGAGAGAATGGCCACAGCTAATGGACGCCGAGTTATCACTTCACGCCGCAGAAAAGGAAGAAAGAAACTTACAGTCTCTGACGAATATAACGGAACTAAATAAATAATTGTTTTTCTAGCAGTAAGTGAGGGTAAATTTACCCTCACTTACTGCTTTTTACCTTTCCTTTGCCTATCTTTGCGTAAACAGGGATTTGTTTTTTTAACAAGCAATGAATAAAAGCAATAAGAGTAAAAAAGGTGGTTTCCCTAATTTGAGAAACCTTATGATTAATATGTTGATAATTATTGTTTTGGCTACCGTTATAATATTCATAACTTTTAGGTGGATAAATTCCTATACAAAACATAGCGAGTATATTCAAGTTCCCCAAGTTGTAGACATGGACGAGGCTAAGGCAGCAGAGACACTTATCAATATGCGTCTTAGGTATATTATTAGTGATTTTCGTTATGATAGTCAGCGTTCCGAAGGAGAGATAATCGAGCAAAGACCCTCAACAGGAGCTATGGTAAAAGAGGGCCGAATAATTTATCTTACAGCCAACTCTGGTAAGCAGCCGGTAAAAGCTATACCGGATGTTGCTGACAATAGTTCACTTAGGGCTGCAGAGTCTAAATTGAAAGCTGCAGGTTTTAATCTAACCGCTCATGAATATATAGCTGGCGATGCAGACTGGGTATATCAGATTAAATACAAAGGCGACACTATCACACGTGGAGTAGAAATACCGGAAGGTTCTTATCTTACAATTGTGGTGGGGAATGGTGAACCTATCAAAATTATAGAGAGAGCTGATTCTATAGAGATGATAGAACATGAATTTTTCGGAGAATGAAAACATCTGTTTTTGAAAATGAGACTGAAAACTCTTTTGACAATTTAGAGCCAATCTGCAATGATGTTGAACTTTTTGAACATTTCAAAATAACAGCTGATCCCGGACAATCTCTTTTAAGAGTTGATAAATTTTTGTTTGACCGTCTGGAACACACCTCGAGAAATCGTATACAAAAAGCTGCCGAAATTGGTATGATAATGGCAAACGGATTGCCCGTAAAGAGTAACTATAAGGTTAAACCTCTGGACGTAATAACAGTTATGATGGATAGACCTCGCTATAGTAACGAGATTATTCCTGAGGAAATACCTCTTAATATAGTATATGAGGATAATTATATAATGGTCGTCAACAAACCTGCCGGAATGGTGGTTCACCCGGGATGTGGAAATTTTAGTGGTACATTGGTCAATGCTCTTGCATGGCATATGCGCAACAATCCAAACTACGATCCGAACAGCCCTCAAGTGGGGCTCGTTCACCGTATTGACAAAGACACATCGGGTTTATTGGTTATAGCCAAGACTCCAGAAGCTAAAACATCTCTTGGCCAACAATTCTTTAATAAATCTACAAAAAGAACATATAAAGCCTTGGTCTGGGGAATACCGGAACCGCCGCAAGGAAGTATTGAAAGCCAAATAACAAGGAATCCCAAAGACAGGCTTCAAATGACAGTCTCTTTTAATCCCGAAACCGGTAAATATGCCCTAACACATTACACTGTAATGGAGAGGTTAGAGTATGTATCATTGGTAGAATGCCGTTTAGAAACGGGACGAACACATCAAATTAGGGTTCACATGAAACATATTGGTCACCCTCTATTCAACGATGCAAGATATGGAGGCGATATAATACTTAAAGGAACAGCTTTCAGCAAATATAGGCAGTTTGTAGAAAATTGTTTCGTACTATGTCCCCGACAAGCATTACATGCAGAAACTCTGGGCTTTATTCATCCGACAACAAATAAAGAGTTGCTCCTCTCATCTGAAATTCCTCTGGATATGAGTAAAGTGATTGAGAAATGGAGAACCTATATAGATTATCGCAAAAATTAAACTGATTTATTTATTAAAACTGAATAAATGAAACGTAATATAGCTATTGTTGCAGGAGGAGATTCTAGTGAACATCATATTTCAATTAAAAGCGCACAAACAATTCTGGCAAATCTTGACACCTCTCTGTATGAACCATTTATTGTAGAGATTGAGGGCAAAAGATGGGAGGCTATTCTTAAAAATAGTCAAAAAACACCCATAGACCGTAACGATTTTAGTTTTACTATTAATAATAAAAAAATTGTTTTTGACTACGCTTATATTATCATACATGGCACTCCGGGAGAAAATGGCATTTTTGCGGGATATTTAAGACTTTTAGGCATACCATTTTCCACCTGCGATGTTCTTTCTTCAGCACTTACATTCAACAAATTTATGTTGAATCAGTTTTTGAAAAGTTTCGGAGTAAGGGTAGCCGATTCTATTCTATTGAGAAGAGATAGTACTATCTCCGCTTTCAATATAGAGGAGCGCTTTGGTCTACCATGTTTTATTAAACCTACTGCGGGCGGATCAAGTTTTGGTACAACTAAAGTTAAAACAAGAGAAGAGATAGAACCGGCGATAGAATCAGCCTTTAATGAGAGCGATGAGGTTATTGTAGAAGCTTTTATAAAAGGGATGGAATTAACCTGTGGGTATTTTAAAACCAAAGAGAGAGAGGTCGTTTTACCTATAACACAGATTATTCCTAAAACCGATTTTTTTGATTTTGATGCTAAATATAGAGGTATGGTCAAAGAGATTACTCCGGCATCTATTTCAGACGATCTTAAGGATAGAGTACAAAAACTGACTGCCGCCATATACGATATTTTGGGCTGCCACGGAATTATCCGCAACGACTATATTGTATCAGAGGATAATAAAATCAATCTGCTTGAGGTTAACACTACTCCCGGTATGACTCCAACTAGTTTTATTCCTCAACAAATCACAGCGGCAGGAATGAGTGTAAAAGAAGTTTTAACAGAAATTATCGAAGATAGCTTTAGTTAATTATGAAAATTCCGGTAGAATTCGAATCAATTCGACCATTCAGTGACGAAGAGATTCCTCAGGTTATTACAAACATTATAAACGACAAAGATTTCCGTAAGGCTGTCAAAACGGGGATTAAATGGCGCCCTTTCTGGGCTATCCGGCTGGCAGTTAATCGTTTTAAGAGTTGTCACGAAATTCAAACAAAATTATGTAACCCCTATCTTAAAAAACTTTTAGATAAGTATTCTGACGGGTTAAGTTTCAATTTTGACGCTCTGAAAAATATTGAGGAAAACTGTCTATATATATCCAATCACCGCGATATTATACTTGATTCGGCCTTCCTATCTCTAATCCTTATGGAAAACAATAAGCGTTCTGTAGAAATTGCTATAGGCGACAATCTGCTAATACGTCCTTGGATTGAAAATTTTGTGCGCTTAAACCGAAGTTTTATTGTTAAACGCTCATTACCCCCTTTAGAACTACTTGAATCTTCAAAAACCCTCTCAAAATATATTAATTTTGTTATTAATGAGAAAAAAAATCCTATTTGGATGGCTCAAAGAGAGGGAAGAGCCAAAGACTCAAACGATCGTACTCAAATTGGCGTTCTTAAAATGCTGGCCATGTCAGGAGATGGAGACATAATAGATAGATTGATCAATTTAAATATAGTTCCTCTCTCCATATCTTATGAATATGACCCTTGTGATTATCTTAAAGCTCAGGAGTTTCAAGAAAAGAGAGATAACCCTGATTTTATTAAGACTCCAGAGGATGATTTACTCAACATGAGTACAGGACTTTTAGGATACAAGGGGAAAATACATTATCATGCAACAGAACCTATAAACAACGCTCTGCTTAAACTGGACAGGAACCAACCAAGGAATAGACTCCTTAGCCAAATAGCAGAGATTATTGATTCTAATATTTTTGCCGGATACAAACTCTATCCCAATAACTATATAGCTTACAACATGCTTCACAGTGACGATCTACAGCAAAGAGCATGTTATACAATATCCGATAAAGAGAAATTCAAAGAATATCTTGAGAAACAACTTATGAAGGTGACTATAGAGAATCCTGACTGGAACTTTCTAAGAAAAAAAATTTTAGAAATGTACGCCAATCCGCTTGTAAACAGACAGCTCATCGGCATATATGGCATAAAATAATATGAAAAACGGTTTAACAATCATCACTCTGTTCTTACTCTATTCTTGCAATAAAATTGACAGCTCTGATATTATTTTGCCTATAATAACAGAGATAGTGTGTGTAGAAACAGACTCGTATGGAGATATAAAGAAGATTGTTACCGATAATAAAAAACAATATCTTGTTAGTGGCTATAATGAAACCCAACTCTCTCCAGATACTGTTTACAGAGTAATCTGCACATATTATTTAGAATCTTTGGGTACCGCTTCTATAATTTCAACATACAATATACTCTCCGAGTACGCCATACCTCACTCTATTCTATCAGGTTTTATTAAAACCGATCCCATAAAGCTGACAAGTATTTGGAGTGGTGGTGGTTATCTTAATATAGTATTTCAAATAACTACACTAAATAAAGTGCATATTATATCTGCCATCGACTATACAGAGGGTTCAAAAGTAAAATTCGGTATTTACCACGATGCACAAGGTGATGATAGTCTATTCACAAAATCAAATTATATGTCCATACCTCTCAATCTTTACAATTTTCTCTCTATTGGAGATTCTATCACATTCGTTTTTAACAGTTATGATGGAGAGGAAGAGCGTACTATCGCCTTTAAATAGGTAATTAAACTAAATCTGTTCAAGAATTTTTTTAAGTACAACAGTAGCTGAAATCTCGCGATTTGCCGCCTCAGGAATAACTAATGACCGAGGACTCTCAATAATATCATCAGTAACTATCATATTTCTACGTACTGGAAGGCAATGCATAAAAAAAGCATTATTGGTAACAGCCATCTGGCTTTCACCAATAGTCCAGTTACGGTCCATACTCAGTATTTGACCATAATTAGGATCTTTATAGGCAGCCCAATTTTTAGCATATACAAAATCTGCATTTTCAAATGCTTTTATCTGATCATACTCAATGTGTGCTCCATGTGTAAAACATTCATCGAGTTCATATCCCTTGGGATGAGTTATTATCAGATCATATTTTGCCTCTACCATCCACTCCGCAAATGAATTTGGTACAGCTTGTGGAAGAGCTTTAGGATGCGGTGCCCAACTCATTACCACTTTTGGAGATTTAGTTGTTTTGTGTTCTTCTATTGTAATCCAATCTGCAAAACTCTGTAAAGGGTGTCTTGTAGCAGATTCCATAGAAAAAACCGGCCGGCCGGAATGTTTTATAAATTGGTTTAAAATTATCTCTTGATAATCATCCTCTTTATTCTCAAAACGGGCAAAAGAACGAACCCCTATTATATCGCAATAGCAACCCATAACTGGAATAGCCTCAAGCAGATGTTCAGGTTTATCTCCGTCCATAACCACTCCACGCTCTGTTTCAAGCTTCCAAGCCCCCTGATTAATATCAAGCACAATTACATTCATACCCAAATTATATCCGGCCTTTTGCGTACTAAGACGGGTACGTAGACTTGAGTTAAAAAATATCAGCATCAATGTT
The DNA here is from genome assembly GCA_035647375.1 of Bacteroidaceae bacterium. Classification (GTDB taxonomy): domain Bacteria; phylum Bacteroidota; class Bacteroidia; order Bacteroidales; family Bacteroidaceae; genus Colenecus. The sequence continues at coordinate 23,107 of DASRNO010000004.1, read as the reverse complement.
TTGTTACGGCCAAGTTCAATATATTGAAACCTGTCGCTCTTTATCTTTAATGCCTGGTCTAAGGCCTCTCTTAAGTTACCTAAATCCTTTACGCCTGTAAAATATCTCATATAATAATTATATTCTTATAAAAATCACTCGCGGATATGGCCATCACCATTTATCAGCCATTTATAGCTTGTTAGCTCCGTAAGCCCCATTGGTCCACGAGCATGTAATTTTTGAGTACTTATGCCTATCTCTGCACCAAGACCAAACTGAGCTCCATCGGTAAAGGCGGTAGAGACATTTACATAAACACAAGCTGCATCTACCTGTTTCTGAAAAGTATCGGCATTTAAACTATTTTCCGTAACAATACACTCGCTATGACGAGAACTATATTTTCTAATATGTAACAAAGCCTCCTGAAAAGAGTGGACTGTTCTTATAGACATACGATAATCCAAAAACTCCTTACCATAACTTTCTTTACCTGCTTCAAGCAATAATTTTTCAGGATATACTCCCGTCAATGCTAAGTAAGATTCTTGATCAGCTTCAATCACAACATTTTTAGTGGCAAGGCGTTCGCAAACTATTGGTAAATCGGCTAAACGGGAGTTATGTACTATCAACGTGTCCAATGCATTACAAACACTAACTCTACGCGTCTTAGCATTAAACACTATATCTGAACATTTGTTCCTATCACCATCAATGTCAAAATAGGTGTGACAAACACCGGCTCCTGTCTCAATCACAGGTACCAAGGAGTTCTTTCTAACAGATTCAATCAGCCTAGAGCTACCACGCGGAATAAGTAAATCAACATAGCTTGTTGCACGCATTAATTCCATAGCCGCCTCATGACCAGCAGGTAATAGTGAAACTACATATGGGTCAATATCCATTTTTTTAAGAACAGAATGAATAAGTGCAATAATAGCTTTATTAGAGTTATCAGCATCGCTGCCTCCCTTAAGAGCACAAGCATTTCTGGTTTTAAAACAGAGAGAGAACACATCAAATCCCACATTAGGACGAGCTTCAAAAATTACTCCAATAACTCCGAACGGCACTCTGATGCGTTTTATACACATCTTGTCAGAACGTATATGAGAATCTATTTCCAAACCTATAGGGGATGGTAATTCTGCCACTTTTAACATATCCATAGCTATGTTATCAAGACGCTCTCTAGTAAGTTTTAGCCTGTCATAAGCAGGATTGTCCCTATCCATAAGAGACAAATCGATAGCATTAGCGCTCAAAAGGGAATCCGTCTGATCTTGAATAGCCCGAGAAACTGCTACCAATACATTATTAATCCGCTCTTCTTCCAACAAAGGCAACTCAAAACTAGCCTCTCTTAAACGCTTAAGAATAGAATCTATCATTTTACTGTTTTTTATGCGACAGAAAAAGAGTAAAATTACATTTTTCAGGATGAAATAATAATTTCAACAGTATGTCGCTCTTTTTACCATTAGCAATATAGACCTTAATCCCCTCTTTTGCAACCTTCTGAGCTGTTTCCATCTTTGATTTCATACCTCCACGGCCAAATTCCGATTTTACTATACTAATATATTCGGAAAAGTCATCATCCGTATAAATTTCACGGATTAAACGCGAAGAAGAATCATTTGGATCGCCCATAAACACTCCATCAACATTGCTCAATATAATCAAAGCATTAACTTTCATCATCTTAGCTACTAAACCAGATAATTCATCATTATCTGTAAACATCAACTCCTTGATAGCTACAGTATCATTTTCATTTATTATTGGTATAACTCCGTTTTTAAGCATTGTTGTTATACAACGTTTTTGATTTACCATCAAACTATTTTTCTCAAAATTTTCGCGCGAGGTCAGAATTTGCCCTACCAGAATATCATATTCCTTAAAAAAATTGTAATAATGTTCTATAAGTTTGGCCTGCCCCACAGCTGCATACAGCTGCCGTTCTGCTACTCCATCTTTCTGAATAGTCAAAAGCTCACCACGACCAGAAGCCACTGCCCCTGAGGTGATAAGTAGCACCTCTATACCCCTTTTTCTCAACTCAGCTATCTGATCTACTATAGCCGACATGCGAGTAACATCCAGCTTGCCGTCTGCTCTGGTCAACACATTACTGCCAACTTTGACAGCTATACGTTTAGGAATCCTGATCATTCTTTGTTTTTAACAATTCTATAGCAATATCCTTGTCTGAAGGATTAACAAAAACCTGTACCGGACCACCAAATGCTGAATAGGTGGAAAAAATAGTACTCATTGATTTGTTCTCTATCATAGCCGGGATTCCCTCCGACTCCAGTAACCCTTTGACTACTTCAGCCTCAAAATATTCACCCTTAAAGACACTTTCCAGGCTGTGTTTCTGTTTATTTACCATATAACAGCAATAGTTTTGTTTATAATACGCAAATATAATGCAATTTATGTTGAATAAGGAACTGTAATTACTATTTTTATCATTGATCAAGGGGGGGGGGATTTTTAATTACTAATCAAGTCGCAATTAAAACTATATCTAGTAACTTCGCACATATGAGACCTTTTTTCATTTTTATAACTCTTTTTGTTGTGTTATCATTACCCGCAATAGCGGAAAAAAATGACACAATATTTTTCGATAACGATTCGTGGTACACAGGTCAAATTGAAGATTCTCTTTTCAATGGCTTTGGAATAATGAGATATTCGAACGGAACACAATATACAGGTCAATGGGAGGCGGGTCTTTGGAATGGCAAAGGTATACTCTCTTTTCCTGACGGAGACAAATACATTGGTAGCTTCTCTAATCATACAATTAATGGGCAAGGAGAATACTTCTACACAAATGGAGCCAAATACCAAGGGCAGTGGGAAAACAACATGTTTAACGGTACAGGTACTATGTATTACGCCGACGGTGGCTATTATGTCGGAAATTGGCAAGACGACAAGCGTCACGGCTACGGGGTGTTATTTTCCGGTGTAGACAGCACTCTGTATCAAGGATATTTTTATATGGATGCTTTTGTTGGAATAGAGCCTCCTAAAGAGGTTTTAGAATCTGATTCTCAATCTGCCAAGCCAAATGTTCCGTTTAAAAACGACCCCCTATATAATAATAACAGGAGCCACTATTTCAATGTTGGATTAGCGTTTAGCTTTAAAAGCTTTCTGTTACTTAGTGCTTCTATTGAAAAAGCTAAATGGATATGGGGAATTACCGCATCAGGGCAACTTAACAATCCCGGTATTGGAACAGAAGCTAAATATACCGACGACGGGGGGAATCTAATTATACTTGCCGGCTGGAACGATTATCCCGCCGACGAGTTAAGAGAGGGCAGATACACTCTATTTACTCTTGGATTCGATTCAGGATATAAACTTTATGACTCTTTTATTTTATGTGGCGGATTAGGTTTTGGGATTGATATGAAATATAAAAATTGCAAATGCAAGGAAGGGTATAATAGTTGTCCATATTTTAGTATAGGCCAACTCTATTACAAACAAAAAACAGGAGGATTAAAACCGAGCTATAAACTTTTCTGCAAATATTATATTCCTTTCTCACAAAAATACAATATCTCTCTAAACATGGGTTTTGGAAATATTGAGGGTTTTTTTATCGGAACTGGAATAAGATTTTAAAAACACCATTATACCAACTTGGCAATTAAATTTTCACGGTTACCGGGAAGCATATCAATAACCGGTAACTCTATCATAGTATAACATCCGGGGCTTTGTCTCATAGTAGCTCTTGCTGCATTTACTAAAATTTGAGCGGTAAGTGCCGGATTATTCATTCTCATATTAAATTCAAACAGTTGATTCTGTGTCTTTCCGGAAGCACCTTTCCTAACCAATTTAACACCATGTCCCATATCCAAAAGTTTATCCACACTTTCCACACCTATCACAAAGGTCTCATCATTAACAAAATAGGGATCGGCTTTAATTGCAGCCTCTACATGAGCAAAATCAAAACCCTGTGACAATTCAATATATACCATACGGCGATGTATGCCTGCCCCAACCGGAATTGTCATAGAAAGAGCCGCCTTTACTCCCGGAATAGCCTTTGCTGCTACAGTATGCCCCATAGACATACCTGGTCCAAAATTTGTATAACTAATACCACAAGGCGCCATACCCTCCATAAGTGTGCGAATTATAGAATCTATACCCGGATCCCATCCTGCCGATATTACAGAAACTCTTCCGGCCTTTTTTGCCACCCTGTCTAGACGATTGCGAGTCTCTAATATCAATGAGTGAATATCAAAACTGTCCACCGTATTAATACCCTGTGAAAGAATCCGTTCCGAATACTCCTCTACCTTTCTGCTTGGTACAGCCAATATTGCCACATCAGGGTTTAACAGCTCAGAAATATTCTTAACAACCGGATAATTTAACAATTCGGAAGGTTTGTTAAATCCACCATCTCGCCGTACAACTCCCACAATCTCAAACTCAGGATCCACCTGTAGTGTTTCAAGAACATATTTCCCTATATTACCATAACCTACAACGGCTGCTCTTATTTTTACCATAGTTATCTCTTTTCTATAGGCAAAGTTATATAAATATGGGGTTTTTTTACCCTCTAACAATAAAAAAATAAAATTTATTACTAACCCACTGTTTATCGTTTTACACAACAATACAACAACATTTTTTTAAATAAGTATAAATTTTATATTTTTGTATTAGTTGATACTTTTTGCGAATTAATTAAACTATTATCTCAATCTTAACCAAAATAAAAGTATTCCATTTTTTTAGATAATTTATTTTGGAAAGTTACAATTAAAACCAAATGAGATTATATTCTTTGATTTTTGCTATAATAGCTCCTTTAGCTGCCCTATTTGCCGATGTTTCAGAAAAATTTTTACATTTCACCGGCAATATTCAATGTTTTAACACTATTTTCCCTCAAGAGAAAGTCTATCTGGAGCTAGACAACACAGCCTACTTTCAAGGAGAGATTATATGGTTCAAAGCCTATGTGGTTCATGCAACAACCAATGAGAGAGCCCCCAGTAAAGTTCTCTATGTAGACTTTCTCTCACCAGATGGAGTAATACTTCAACAACACAAGCTGAAAATCATAGCTGGGCAAGCTGATGGTAATTTTTCTCTTAAAGATATTTCTACACCTCAAGCTCGAAATTTGAGAGGAATACTAAATTATTCCAGCGGATTCTATGAAATTCGAGCATATACTATGAATATGCTCAATTTTAATCCTGAAATAATTTTCTCTCGGGTAATTCCTGTGTTAAAAAAACCCTACAATGATGGCGATTTTGCCAGCTCAGCCACACAAGGAGTTGTGGTTGCTAAAACGCCAAATAATATGAGTGTGGCAGGGCCAAGACCACCTATAGAATCTACCGCTAAAACGAATATTATTAAAAACGATAACACAGACAATGAGTTATACAGTTTGGATTTTTTCCCTGAAGGAGGAGACGCAATTGTCGGATTACCCTGTAGAGTTGCTTTCAAGGCTACTAACTCTTGGGGAATAGGCATAGAAGGAACACTCAGAATAGATGAAGTAAACATAAAGACACAGACAGTAGCTAACGGCATGGGTTTTTTGGAATACATACCAACAAAAGAGAAACAGAGTGCTATATTCGAAAATAATGGTATTTTGACAAAGGTAGAATTACCTAAGGCAGTAACAACCGGATACTCTATGAAGAGTATTATGGAAACAGATCAAAATTTAACACTACTATTACAACGTACACCAGAGTATACAGATGATACACTGGGAATAACTGTTGTTTGTAGAGGAGATATTGCAGATTTTAGATTGGTAGCATTCGATAAAGACTCTATATCACTTACCTTTAATACCTATAATTGGCCTGTTGGCGTATGCAGAATAACACTATTTACCAAACAGGGAGAAATAATGGCTTCAAGAACGGTTTTTTGCGGTATGGATAGGATTAAAACACCCAATATCACTATGGAGAGTGATAAAGATCTCTATTCACCATTTGACAGCATTAAACTCTCTTTCAAACTAACTGATTCTATGGGAAATCCTTTCAAAGACCGTTTCTGTCTCTCTGTAAGAGATGCTACAGATTATGGTAGCGGTTTACAAGAAAATCTACTCTCCAACCTACTACTTTCGTCAGATTTAAAAGGTTATATTGAGAATGCGAGATGGTACTTTGACAGAACCGATAGTATTGAAAAAGATAAACGTCGTATAGCTCTAGATCTACTCTGTTTAATTCATGGTTGGGAACGTTATGAATGGAGAACTATGGCAGGAATTGAACCGTTCAAGGAACTGCACCGTATTGAGGAAAATCTTACTCTCAATGGATGGATACTCTCTAGATTTGGTAGAAAACCTATGAAAGATATTAAGGTAGGAGCTGCAGTGGTTCCTAAAGATAAAAGCAAAACTGAGTTATTCTCTGTAACAACTACTTCTAACGGATATTTCGGATTTAATTTAAGTGATTTTGAAGATAAGGCCCAACTCACAATCAACCTCATGTCAGAAAAAGGGAACAATATCAATGCCAGAATAAAACTCGAAAGATCTATAATTCCGGAACCAAGATCTTTTTTTAACGCAGAAATATTGCTTGCAGAACCTGTACTAAAAAGAGAAGAATTAAGAAGAGTCAAGGCTGAAAATAAAAAGAAGAGCAATGAGATGACCATGACCATTACAGAGTATGGAATTCTATTGTCAGATGTTGATATAGAGGAGGAGAGAGAGTATATTGACTACAATACATTCAAATCCCACAATGCCGAAAAAGATACCGAAATAGAGATAGATAAAGGGGAATACTCTACAGATCTATTCGGCTACTTGTTAAATAAAGGATATGATATCTATCTAGACCAAGAGGTCTATATAAATCCTGAAAATTTTATTCTTTTCAAAACCGATGGCGAAGCGGCACTCGATATGGCTAATGTTACACAAATTGGTGGAAGTAAGGTGTTATGGTATGTCCACGACTCCAAGCAATGCCGATACAAGGGCTCATTTATTCCTGCATGGTCAATAGATATGTGTCACGTAAAGAGTGTTATTATCTTTGATAAGGCTGTTTCACTATTCTCTATACGTAATAAGATTCCTCTACTTTTAGAATCAACAAAAAAACAAATTGATTTAGACTCATACCTAAAACTCAACGGAGAATTTGCCGATTCTAGACCTACTAATTACTATCTTATAGATGTGCTTTTAAAAGAAGATTACGAAATAGAGAGCAAAAGAGAGATTCTAAACCTTGGACGTAGAGTAACCGATATAGAGGGGTATTCTAAAATTACCACCTTCCAATCTCCAATATTTCCTGATACTCCATCACATGAAACCGTTGACTATCGACGTACCATATACTGGAATCCCAATGTAATAACTGATAAAGAGGGAATGGTATCAGTGGCTTTTCGTAATAACTCTTTCTCGAACGCTTTTAAGATTACTTGTACAGGAATCACAGCTGGAGGAATTCCTTATGTTTTCGACACCAACTATTAGGAATAGGAATCAAAATAGATGCAATAAATAGGGTAAAATAGCGTTTAAATCTATGTGTCAAACAATTAATAATTATGATTGAATTTATTCAGGGTAAAATAGACGAGTTATCTCCCACTCAAGTAATTATAGAGACTACAGGTGGTGTAGGTTACGCTTTGAATATATCGTTATACACATATTCAGCCATACAGGAAAAAACCGATGTTAAACTATATGTTTATGAGGCTATAAGAGGGGATGCATATGTATTATATGGCTTTTCTGATAAGCAAGAAAGAAAACTTTTTCTTAACCTAATTTCTGTATCCGGAATTGGCGGAGCTTCTGCTAGAATGATACAATCGGCTTTCTCTCCTTCGGAATTGATAAACATTATTAGCACCGCCAATGACAAGCAACTCAAAATGGTAAAGGGAATTGGCTCAAAAACAGCTCAACGTATTATTGTAGATCTTCATGATAAAATAACCTCATCAAAAAGTGAATTTTCAAATATTGGGTCCCCATCTGTAAATCTACCGGGAAATATTATAGATCAAGCCTCTTCGGCACTAACAATGCTTGGATTTCAATTATCCACCTCGCAGAAAGTTGTTAAGAAGATTGTCCAAGAACAACCCGATATATCCATAGAGGCCGCCATAAAAGAGGCTTTAAAGCGGCTTTGAATAACCTAATTGATAAATGGGTCTTAGAACTCCTATAAACATAGCGTTATTATTAATTAGCTCCTGTATTTTTGGGAGCTTTAATTCTCTTTATGCCCAATCGCAAGCAGTAAACAGAGACACTATTTCCGTATCCGGGTTTAGAGTTAGTAAAACTATTCCCCAGACTCATCAGGATCTTGTCAATTCTCCAATAGATTTGAAAAATCCTGAGAATATTATCGAAACTGTTGAATTCGATGTTCAAAACAACACATACCAAATTGGTAATAAGATTGAAAACGACTATCTGGGTGTTCCTATACTCATGACTCCGGAAGAGTATTCCAGTTGGACCATGAATAGGTCTATGAACTCTTTTTTTCGAAATAAAAATGATGAGGAGTATCGCAATAGAGGTGTTGATAAATTTGATTTCGCCGATATGAAATTCGATCTTGGCCCTGCCGAAAAAATTTTCGGTCCCGGAGGAGTACAAATAAAGACCAGTGGATCAGCATCAATTAAGCTTGGAGCCAACCGCAACACTGTTGACAATCCTTCACTCCCGGCGCAAAATCGTAAAACATTCGGCTTTGATTTTGACGAGCAAATAAATTTGAACATTAACGCTAAAGTAGGCGATAAAGTCAATATGGATCTAAATTACAACACCGAAGCCACCTTTGACTTTGATACTAAAAGAATAAAATTGAGATATGAGGGAAAAGAGGATGAAATAATAAAACTTTTCGAAGCTGGAAATATCAGTTTTCCCACAAACTCATCGCTAATATCAGGAGCAACATCTCTTTTCGGTATTAGAACAGATCTGCAATTTGGAAAATTATCTTTACAAACTGTAGTATCGCAAAAAAACTCATCATCTACCAGTGTGAGTTCTCAGGGTGGAGAACAGATAACCGAATTCGAAATAGAGGCTAGTGATTACGATGAGAATCGCCACTTTTTTTTAGCCCATTACTTTCGCAACAACTATGATAGGAATATGGCGATGCTTCCCAATGTGGTATCCGGAATAAATATTACCCGTATAGAACTTTGGGTAACCAACAAAATAAGCAGTTATGAAACTCCTCGCAATATTATAGCCTTCACAGATCTTGGCGAATACGACCATATAAGTAACCCCATGTGGACCCCTTCTTCCGGTCCCGTTCCAAATAATAACGCTAATAACCTTTATCAAACAATAATAGATTCCTATCCCGAAATTAGAGATGTTGATCGAGTTGCAGGCTCTCTTGGCTCTTTTCTGTCAGGAAGTGTTGATTATGAAAAAATATCTAATGCCCGAAAACTAAACTCTTCCGAATACTCTTTAAATAGAGCTCTAGGCTATATTTCACTTAATAAAGCATTGACTTCTGATGAAGTCCTTGCCGTAGCTTTAGAATACACATATGCTGGAAAAACCTATCAGGTGGGAGAATTTGCCTCTGATATTGCAGATTCAGAAAAAAGTCTCTTTGTTAAATTGTTAAAATCCAACTCAAATTCTCCCGGCACCGGCACATGGAATTTAATGATGAAAAATATCTATTGGCTTGGTGGTGGACCTTTGCAAAAAAATAAGTTTAAACTTAATATATACTACTCAAACGACAATATAGGTAGTAAAACAACTTATATTCCGGAACAGTCTCTAAAAGACCGCACTATATTGCGCATAATGAATCTTGATAGGCTGGATAACAATCAAGGTGCAAATCCCGATGGCCAGTTTGACTACATTGAGGGTTATACAGTTTTATCCTCATCAGGGAGAATTATCTTTCCGGTAGTTGAGCCTTTCGGAAATCATCTAAAGAGAGTAATTGACGATCCAATAATAGCAGATAAATATGTTTTTCAGGAGTTGTACGATTCTACAAAAACTGTAGCTAAACGAATAGCAGAGAGAGACAAATTTGTTCTTATGGGGCAATATTCAGGCTCTTCAAACAGCGTTATTCAACTTGGTGCATTTAATATTCCCAGAGGCTCTATCTCGGTTACAGCCGGAGGCGTTACTCTAACAGAGAATAGCGACTATATAGTAGATTACAGCATGGGAACTGTTACAATAATAAATCAAAGTCTCATTGATGCGGGAACTAAAGTTAATGTCACTCTTGAAAGTAATACCGAGTACAATATGCAACGTAAGACTATGGCAGGTTTTAACTGGGTATACAATTTTAAACCCGATTTTAAACTTGGTGGTACATTGCTACATCTTAACGAGAAACCCTTGACCAGTAAAGTTAATATGGGCGACGAACCCCTTGTTAATACTATGTGGGGATTGAATATGAACTGGAGAAGAGAGAGTCAGGCAATTACTAAAATATTAGATATACTGCCATTTGTCAACGCTACAGCTCCCTCTTCTATAAAGTTTTCCGCCGATTTTGCCCAATTAAAATCTGATGTTTCGGATAAAATACAGAACAGTGCCTCCTATATTGACGATTTTGAAGCAGCTGAAAGTGGTATTAGCATACTATCCCCTTCAGCATGGTCTCTTTCAGCAGTTCCTCCAAGTTTTCCCTATTCCGATCTAACTAATGATATTCGCACTGGATTTCACCGGGCTTTATTAAACTGGTTCACTATAGATCCACTTTTTACCAGAAGAAATTCTTCTCTAACTCCTTCACATATAAAAAACGATCTAGATCAACTATCAAATCATTATATAAGAGAAATTTACGAAAGAGAGCTCTACCCTAATAAGGAATCCACTTCAAGTGAGTCAACCACTCTATCTGTTCTAAACTTAGCATACTATCCGGAAGAGAGGGGTCCATACAATTTGAATACCGATCTTGACACAGATGGTAAACTAAACAACCCTGCACAAAACTGGGGCGGTATAATGCGAAAAATTACTACAACAAATTTTGAAGCAGCAAATATTGAGTATATAGAGTTCTGGATGCTTGATCCGTTTATTTATGAAGAATCTGAAACACAAGGTGGCGATCTCTATATCAATCTTGGCGAAGTATCTGAAGATATACTAAAAGATGGAAAAAAGTTCTTTGAAAACGGGTTACCTATAGACGATGATCCTTCAAAATATTCTAACACCGTTTGGGGAAGAGTACCTACTACCACCGGCCTTGTCTATGCATTCGACAATAATAGTGCAAGTAGTCGTGCTAAACAGGATGTGGGATTGAACGGCCTTTCCTCAGAGCAGGAACGAGAACACCAGAGTTATGCTAATTTTCTGACCACGATTAAAGACAAAGTATCAGAAAACGCATATAAATCATTCTACAACGACCCCGCAGCAGATAACTATCACCACTACCGAGGTTCTGATTACGATGAGCAAGAGTTATCAATATTTGAGAGGTATAAACTATACAATGGGACAGAAGGTAACTCACCCAATACGGCCAACACATTCGACCAATATAACTCATCAGCCCGTACAACTCCCGATGTTGAAGACGCTAACAATGACTATACATTAGACGAATACGAGAAATTTTTCCAATACCGCATATCTTTGCGTCCTTCCGATTTAGTTGTAGGGAAAAATTTTATATCAGATAAACGCGAGGTAAAAGTAAAATTAAGAAATGGCAATACGGAAACTGTAAATTGGTACTGTTTTAGGGTACCAGTAGAAGAGTATGAGAAAACTGTGGGCTCTATCAAGGATTTTAGTTCAATACGATTCATACGTATATATCTTACAAATTTTGAAAAAGAGACACATCTACGATTTGGTACTTTAAACCTTATGACAAGCCAATGGCGCAGATACGAACAACCTATTGCTAGCAGTTCAAACAGATTCCCAATAATATCAGGAAATATGGCTGTGGCATCTGTTAATATAGAAGAGAATGGAGATCGTAAACCTGTAAATTATGTTGTTCCACCAGGAGTAACCCGTATTCTTGATCCAAGTCAGACACAACTTATACAGGATAACGAGCAGGCATTAAGCATAAATGTAAAAAATCTGGATCCCGGCGAGGCGCGAGGAATATATAAAAAGACAAACCTCGATCTGCGTAAATACAAAATAATACAGATGTTCACCCATGCAGAGGCTTTAATTGATAATTTTTCCGAAGCTAAAGATGGCGATTTTTCTATATTCATACGGCTTGGTTCAGACTATTCTAACAACTATTATGAATATGAAATTCCGCTTCATATAACTCCGGAAGGATATTACAATGGAGAAAATGAAAATGCCCGCCTAAGCGTATGGCCCGAAAAAAACATGCTAAACACAGGCTTCAAAATCTTTACCGATGTAAAAAATGCCCGCAACAGAGAGATGAATACTATGGGTTCGGAAGTGACATTATCCAATATTTACAGCCAGTACGACACCAACAATCCGGACAACCGTGTAAGTATAGTAGGAAATCCCACTATAGGCAATGTAAAGGCTATAATGATTGGAGTCAGAAATAACTCACGCGAAAAAAAATCCATCGAGGTTTGGGTCAACGAATTGCGGCTTATTGGTTATGAAATTCATGGTGGATGGGCTGCTCAAAGTAGTTTAAATTTACAGCTTTCAGATATAGGAACTGTCGATATAACCGGTCAAACCAACACTGCCGGATACGGTGGGCTTGAGCAGGGCATAAGTGACAGAAGCATTGACGATTTCTATAAATATTCTATAACCACCAGCTTTAATTTAGGAAGATTTCTACCTGAAAAGGCAAAAATATCTCTACCGATATATTACTCCTACACACAAGAAAACTCATCTCCACTATATAGTCCTTTCCACACAGACCTTAAAATGGATGATGTGATAGAATCGTATATAGATTCCCATAGCCGAGATTCTATAAAAGATATCTCTCAAAACGTTAATATACATAAGAACTTTAGTATTTCAGGAGCAAAAATAAATATCAGCAGCGAAAACCCAATGCCCTACGATCCGTCTAATTTTTCGGCAAGTTTTTCTAGTACAATTATAGAAAATAGCGGCAATACAGTGGAATACGAAAAGGAACGTGACTGGAAAGCCAGTTTGAAATATGACTACTCTCCTTCCTATAAACCTTGGACTCCTTTCAAAAAAATAAGGTACCAATCAAATTGGTTAACTATATTGAAAGATGTCAGTGTTAGTTACATACCACAGAATATTATTTACACCACAAACATAACCCGAAACTACAGTGAATTACAGGAGCGAGATCTTGAGGCTATTTCGACCGGATCTAATATTCCTGTCAATTTTTCCCAACAATTCTATTGGAATAGAAATTTATCAATACGATGGGATATGTTAAAAGATCTACGTATGAATCTTACAACAAAGACACAAGCCGAAATAGAAGAACCCTACTCCGTTGTAAATATAGATTTGTATCCTGATCAGTATGAACTTTGGAAAGACTCTATAAAGCTTAGTCTTAAAAGGTTAGGCCGTCCACTTGATTATCAACAGACCTTCTCAGCCTCATATCAGATACCTCTAGTTAAATTACCAATATTTAATTGGATGTCAGCCGATGTGGGGTTTAATTCTCAATATGCATGGGATAGAGGTTTAACTTATACAGATGGTTCCACGTATGGTAATATTATATCAAACAGTCGGGTAATATCTTCCAACGGAAGGTTTAATATGGAAACATTATACAACAAATCACCCTATCTGAAAAGTGTTAATAACAGATACGATAGCAAAATAACTACTAGTAGAAATATAGTAACAAATCCTCAAGCTTATGAAAAAGAACTTGTTCTATTGCCAGACTCAATTTTTCAAATTCAACACAATCAGAACACCCTAAGACCTAAAATTTCTGCTCTAACAAAAGATGGAAAGCCATACAAGATTAAATATAAAAGAGTAGACGCAAATAATATAGCAATCAATGCAAAAGATTCTCTACCTGTAAAACTTAAGATAATTCAAGACCCAGACAAAAACAATTCTACCGAAAAAATCACCTTTAAAGAGGGATTACAATTCGCCACAAGAGTACTGATTATGGTTCGAAATATCTCTTTTACCTATAGAAACACCTATTCTATCTCTTTACCGGGTTTTTTGCCGGGCATAGGTTCTGCGTTCGGACAACAATCATCCGCTACAGGGCTATCTCCCGGATTGGATTTCGCATTCGGAATGACCGGAAACAACTACATATCAAGAGCTAAAAATAATGGGTGGCTGCTCAATAACGATAGTGTATCGTACAATGCCGCCTCATTAACTGGTAAAGAGCTACAGGTAAAAATCACTTTGGAGCCTATAACCGATCTTAAAATAGATTTAAACTCCAGTTGGAATAAAAATAATTCAAACACTATTCAGTATATGTATGCTGGTATGCCTTCTACTCAAAACGGTGATATGTCTATGACAATAATAGCTTTCGGCAGCTCATTTGAATCTCGACGAGCCAACAAAGAATATAATTCGAAAAGTTTTGATAAGTTCGTAAATAACCTTGCAATTATTCAAAAAAGAGTTGAGTCAAAATATATAGGATCTAAATATCCATTAAATAGTTCTATGAGTGGAGTAAAATTCGATCCATCCTTAGGAACTGTGAATAAATACTCGGCAGATGTTATGATACCTGCCTTTTTGGCCACCTATACAGGTCGAAATTCCAACAAAAGAGGGTTAAGTCTTTTTCCCGGAATATTATCAATGTCGCCTAATTGGAGTATCAATTATTCAGGGTTAAGCAAGCTAGCTCCATTTCGCACATATTTTAAAAGTTTCAATATAAGACACACCTACAAAAGCGTATACTCAATGGGTGGTTATAACACTTTTTCGAGCTATATGGAATATATGAATGGTATTGGTTTTATTGAGGACGTGACAACCGGTAATCCTATTCCAAACAGTATGTTCGATATAAGCTCAGTATCTATAAACGAATCCTTCTCTCCGCTAATTGGTGTTGACATGACCTTTAACAATGGTATTACTACCAAACTAAATATAAACAAGACCCGCATTCTTAATCTGAGTATGGCCGCAATTCAGATGGTGGAGACCTCCTCAAACGACATTACTGCCGGAGCAGGTTATAAAATCACCAACCTTAAAATTCTTGGAGCCAATCCCGGTACAGGACGAAACAGAATAAGCAACGATCTTAATATGAATCTTGATATATCTTATCGTAATCAGAATGCCCTTAGCCGCAATATAGCCAATCTCAATTCGCAAGCCACTAGTGGAACAAGAGCCGTCAAAATGGCATTTTCGGCCGATTATACTTATAGTAAAATGCTCACTCTAAACTTTTATTACGACTTCCAAAGTAACTTTCCTCTTGTCTCCACATCATCATATCCCACCTCCACACACGATTGTGGTTTCACTCTAAAATTTGCACTTGTAAGATAACACATACAAATAGGAAGCCCCTTTTTTAGATTTTTGTATCACTCTCTTTCTCTCAATAAAAAATTTATTTTTCGCTCGGCTTCTACTATTTGTTCCCTATTATTCTCAATATCAGATAATAATTGGGAGAATGAAAAAAGTAGTGCCACCGACTCCTTGTCTACAGAGGTCATTGCGTAATTAATGGTTTTTTCGCCATGCAGAGTCACCTGAACGTTATTATTTCTATTAAGAGCAATAAAAGCAGAGATTCCTCCATCGTTACCGGCAATAAAATTACACTTCTCATACCGAATATCAAGATCTGTGTATTCGTAACAATCATCAGATATCGGCGTTTGGGCAAAATTGTCACCAACTCTAACTTTTACTGAACGATGATGAATAAAATGTTTTCCACAAAAAATTGATACAATAGTAAACGACCCCTTTTCATCAACTTGTGCTCTTAAGAAAGTCCGCTCTAAATTTTCATCCATACTCTGTCCAGGAGCAAAATAGAGCCCAATGTCCTGATAACGTTCATCCTTTTCAAAAATAAGCTCTTTCTTTATTTCTTCAATTTTTTTAACTTGAACATTTAAAACACTGTCAAGATAAATTATATTACGCCTCTGCTCTGCAACCTCTACATCTTTCATTAAACTGATAGCAGCCCTCCTTGTCTCAAAAGCCTTAGGATAGAGTATTTTTACACTATCTATCAACCGTTTGGCCTCACTATATTTCTCCGTTCTAAAAGCCTCTTTTGCTATTTCCAAACGCTCGGCTGCCAATTTTTCAATATCCAACCCACAAGAAACCATTAACAGCAAAAGAAGAGATAAAATTGATACTCTACTCATAGAAATCTTTATACTTTGTTGTAATATCCACAAAAATAGACATTTTTGACACTTCTGAATTAACAAAATGCTATTTTTGTTGTCGAATAATAGACCGAAAAGTATAATAATTCTTTTTACCTTTACATTTAGCAATGAGACTACTTGATCGTAACAAATTGATTGAAATACTTGACAAACCGGTTTTCAAACTTATCTCGGAAATTGCCGATGAACAAAACATAAAATGTTATGTAATAGGAGGATTTGTAAGAGATGTTTTTCTCTGTAGAGAGAGTAAAGATATTGATATAGTGGTTGTTGGCAATGGAATGGCCTTTGCTAAATCTTTCTGTAAAAAACTTGGTAAAGAAACAAAAATATCTCTGTTTAAAAATTTTGGAACTGCACAGGTAAAAAAAGGAGATATGGAGATTGAGTTTGTAGGCGCCAGAAAAGAGTCTTATCAAAGCGATTCTAGAAAACCTTTTGTGGAGAGTGGCACCCTTGAGGACGATCAGAATAGACGTGATTTTACAATAAACACATTAGCTATATCTCTTAACAATTGCTCTTTCGGAGAGCTTTTAGATCCTTTCAACGGTCTTAAAGATCTTAAAGAGAGAGTTATTCGCACTCCCCTTGACCCGAATATTACATTCAACGACGATCCACTTAGAATGATGCGCTGTATAAGATTTGCCACTCAATTAAATTTTTATATAGATGATATAACATTCGCCTCATTAGAACGTAACAGGGAGAGAATTAATATTATATCTAAAGAGAGGATAGCTGATGAATTGAATAAAATTATCTCTGCCCCCATACCATCAAAAGGTTTTATAGATTTAGATCGTTCTGGACTTCTTGATTTAATTTTTCCGGAACTAACCGCTCTTCAAGGAGTAGAAAGCATAAACGGACGTAGCCATAAAGATGTATTTTACCATACTCTCCAGGTACTAGACAATGTGGCTAAAAAGAGTGATAACCTTTGGCTGCGTTGGGCCGCTCTGCTACACGACATAGGAAAACCACGTGTAAAAAAATGGAATAAAAATACTGGATGGACCTTTCACAATCACAGTTTTATAGGCGGCAAGATGGTTGCCAATATCTTCTACAATCTTAAGTTACCTAGAAATGAAAAAATGCGTTTTGTGCAAAAAATGGTAGATTTACACATGAGGCCCATATCGATTGTTGACGATATTGTTACCGATTCGGCTGTAAGGCGTCTTCTCTTCGATGCCGGTGACGATATAGATGAGCTTATGCTTCTTTGCGAAGCTGATATCACCTCTAAAAACGAGATAAAAAAGCGTCAAATACTTAAGAATTTTAGTTTAGTAAGGAAAAAATTAAAAGATTTGGAAGAGAGAGACAGAGTTCGCAATTTTCAACCACCTATTAATGGATTAGAGATAATGCGAACATTTAATCTTGGACCAAATAAAATTGTTGGAGAGATTAAGGGAGTAATCAAAGAGGCTATTCTTGATGGAATAATTCCTAACGATCACGATGCCGCATTTGATTTCATGCTTCAAGAAGCAAAAAAAATGGGGTTAAACCCTAAAGAAAATAGTAAAGATTTAAATATATGAAAAGATTATGCTATCTAAGAAATGTGGCCATGCTGTTGTTTGCCACTCTTATGCTGTCATCGTGCTGCTGGAAAAAACCCGTTTTCGGAAAAGTAGCTATCGATAAAATCATAGAAAGTATGACTCTCAAAGAGAAAGCCGCACTGCTTGTTGGCACAGGAGCTTATAATGGAGATAGTATTGATATAATAATAAGCGAGGCTCGAAATCTAATACCTGGTTGCGCAGGTACCACCTGCCCCATTCCCCGATTAAGTATTCCGGCAATACAGCTGCCTGATGGTCCTGCTGGTTTAAGAATTAATCCCTTAAGAGAGGGTTCAGAGTCCACCTATTATTGCACAGCATTTCCCATTGCCAGTATGTTGGCATCAACATGGAACACTGAATTGGTAATAGAGGCCGGAAAAGCAATAGGCAACGAAGTTAAAAAATATGGAGCTGATGTTATTCTTGCTCCTGCAATGAACATACACCGCAATCCACTCTGCGGCAGAAATTTTGAATATTATTCAGAAGATCCATTCGTAACGGGTAAAATTTCGGCAGCTATGGTAAATGGAATTCAGCAAAATGGAGTTGGAGCAACCATTAAACATTTTGCCTTGAATAATCAAGAAACGAATCGTTATAATAGTAACTCGATTGTTTCAGAAAGAACCGCAAGAGAGATCTATCTAAAAGGATTTGAAATTGCTATCAAAGAATCTTCTCCATGGGCTATTATGACCTCTTACAATAAAATTAATGGAGTATTTGCTGCCGAAAACAGTAATCTTTTAGATAGTATTCTACGTTCAGAATGGGGCTTTGAGGGCATGGTTATGACAGACTGGGGCGGAGGTTCAGATGTTGTTGCAATGATGAGTGCCGGAAATGATCTTCTTATGCCCGGAACCATGAAACAAATAGAATCGATAATGGAAGCAGTAAATAACAATTCACTCAATATTTCGTATATTGACAGAAATGTTAAACGTATTCTTCAACTTATAGAAAAAACTCCAAAACATTCTGGATATATACACAATAATGACCCTAATTTGGTTGCTCATTCCCAGATTTCAAAAAATTGTGCTATTGAAGGAATGGTTCTACTTAAGAACTCTAAACAGACTCTTCCCATTAGTGGTAAGACAAAACGGATAGCATTATATGGCGTAAATTCATACAATTTGCTGGTCATAGGAACAGGTAGCGGAAGTGTAAATTATAGAACCTCTTCTAATCTTGACGAGGGTTTAACAAAAGCCGGATACATTCTTGATCCCTCTATAAGCACACCATATATCAATTACACAACACAACTAAGAGCTAAAAACGGTGGTAAGCATGACAGAATGATGGGTGGAGCAATCGACAGCCATATAATGCCCGAATCTCTACTTCGTCCCATGTTTAAACTTAAAGCCGATGCTATTGCTAACGACTTGGCAATAGTAACAATAGGAAGAAGCTGCGGAGAGTTTCGCGATAGAACTTATTCTAATGATTATCTACTGAGTGCCACAGAGAACTCCATGATTTTGGATATTTGCGAAGCTTTCCATTCAAAAGGTAAAAGAGTTATCGTAGTACTTAACATAGGAGCACCTATCGAAACTACAACATGGAAAGATAGACCAGATGCCATACTTCTTGCCGGTCTTCCCGGGCAGGAGGGAGGAGAAGCTATTACAGATATTCTTTCCGGCAAAGTCAATCCTTCGGGCAAGCTTGTTGACACCTATCCGGTCAGTTACTTTGACACTCCTTCCAGTAAAAATTTTCCACATGAACCACGTCTACTCTCAGCAACAAGAGTGATAGATACAAATAACTCAGATAAAAACCTTATAGCAAACTATGATTTTACAAGATTTGAAGAGGAGTTAAATATAGGCTATAGATATTTTGACCAATATCCTGACAAAATATCATTCCCATTCGGATTCGGACTGAGCTATACCACATTCGAGTACGAAGAGCCTAAAGTCAAATACGATAGGGGGTCGCTCGCTATTTCTATAAAGGTAACCAATAGCGGCAATGTTGCCGGTAAAGAGGCTGTTCAAATCTATGTCGAAGCTCCTACCGGTAACAAAGATCTACCAAAACCTATAAAAGAGCTAAAAACTTTTGGTAAAACCTCTCTACTTGAACCGGGGGAGAGCCAGGTCCTTGAAATGACGGTAAGCGAATATGACCTAGCCTCTTTCAGCGAAAATTTAAACTCATGGGTTACTAGTTCAGGAGAGTACAAAATCTGCTTTGCTTCATCTTCACAGCACATACGCCAATCAGTGGCTGTTAATCTGCCTGAAACTAAATTATATCCATCTTTCGGCTCTCTACAATAGAATTTTTCTAAGCAAAAAGTCTAAGAATATCATTCATATTTGTAAATAACAACAATGCTAATAATAACATCATTCCAATTGTGTTGGCTATCTCTAGAAATCTGTCACCGGGTTTTTTGCCCGATATAAGTTCTACAATCAAAAACAGCACATACCCTCCGTCAAGAGCAGGAATAGGAAGAATATTCATAAATGCCAGTATTATAGAGAGGAAAGCTGTCATTATCCAAAATGCATGCCAATTCCACTGAGCAGGAAATATACTTCCTATAGTACCAAAACCGCCAAGTGATTTGGCTCCCTCTTTTGTAAAGACATATCTAAAATCGCTCACATAACTGGTAAGTGTCTCCCATCCATAAACAACACCAGCCGGAATTGCCTCAAAAAAACCATACTCTAATTGTTTATATGAGTATTCATCTGTAAAGTGATAAATTCCTATTTTAAAATTCTGATCAGCCATAACGGACAGAGTATCTGTAGTCGATCCGGGTCTATTTATAACCAATGTCAAATTATGGCTATCAGAGTTAGGTATAGCTGTTTGACGCCGAGCTTCTAAAGCAATCTGAAATGTAGTCCAAGTGTTAGCCCTTATACCATTCACAGATAGAATAGTATCACCTGGCATCATACCAGCTAACTGCGCCCCAGCTCCATTAACAAGACTATCTACTGTCATAGGACTATAAATGGAAACAAATGGGGTTTTACGGGTAAAATCAAATAGTGAGAGTTCTTGAGGCATTTTTAAAGAGATCTTGACTCCTTCTCTCAATACTACAACTTCAGAAGCCTTGGCAATCGATCTATACATATTTGCATCAAAAGCCAAAATCTCTTCTCCGTCTGTACTTAATATTATATCACCATCTTTAAAGCCCAAAGATTTTGCATGATCATTAAATTCTAACCCGTAAGTTAACTCTTGAGCAGGTATATAATTGTCTCCCCATTTAAATAAAACTAAAGAGTAGATAAGAAACGCCAGTATCAGATTAAAGAGAACACCTCCTATCATTATAAGCAGACGCTGCCAAGCTGGTCTCGTTCTAAACTCCCATTTTTCAGGCTCTTGCTGTAATGCACCTTTATCCATAGATTCATCTATCATTCCTGCTATTTTGCAATAACCTCCAAAAGGTATCCATCCTATTCCAAATTCAGTATGCTCCGGATCACGACGCCAGTCATCTTCCGGAAGTGAATCAATATCAACCGGTTTATATATTATCTCTTTTTTGCCTTCGTAATTATAACGAGTCACCTCCTCATAGCTATAGGGAGTATTAGGAGCAAAAAATTTAAAACGCCATTTCCCATTCACCTTTTTAAACCTCATTATAGAAAAACGGGGATTAAAAAAGGTATAAAACTTTTCTACCCTAACTTTGAATAGTCGGGAAAATAGAAAATGACCTAACTCATGTACAACAACTAATATTGATAAAGAGATTATCAACTGTAACAATTTAATTAGAAATGGTGACATACTACTTAATTATTCTATCTGTTATTTATTTTTTACTCTCCATTTTTTTATCAGATCAGACGCTACTCTTCTAGATTCA
Source organism: Bacteroidaceae bacterium (assembly GCA_035647375.1). Taxonomy (GTDB): domain Bacteria; phylum Bacteroidota; class Bacteroidia; order Bacteroidales; family Bacteroidaceae; genus Colenecus. Next base: position 1,189 of record DASRNO010000004.1, on the reverse strand, counting down.
GCATCTATTTCTACATAATCCTCCAATGTGGGTTGACTGTTATAAGATACTTCACTCATGGTTCTCTCTATTACATCACTCATGCCAATAAAATCAATTTTTCCCTCTAAGAACGATGCTACACACACCTCGTTTGCCGCATTTAACACACATGGCATATTACCTCTCTTTCTTAAGGCATCAAAGGCTAATTTCAGATTTCGGAACCTATTCATATCCGGACATTCAAAAGTCAATCTATCCATTTTAGAAAAATCAATCCTTGGAAAATCAGATTTCAATCTTTTTGGATATGAAAAGGCGTACTGTATAGGCAAGCGCATATCAGGTACACCCAACTGGGCCTTAATCACTCCATCTGTAAATTGTACCATAGAATGAATTACAGACTGAGGATGAACAAGAACTTCAATTTTATCATAAGAGAGTCCAAAAAGCCATTTTGCCTCTATAACCTCTAATCCTTTGTTCATCATAGTGGCCGAATCTATTGTAATTTTTGCACCCATATTCCAATTGGGATGTCTCAAAGCTTGCTCTTTAGTAACATCTTTAAGCTTTTGTTTAGAGTAGGTTCTAAAAGGGCCACCCGAAGCAGTCAATATTATTTTTTCTACTGAATTAAAATTTTCGCCTGCTAAACATTGAAAAATGGCCGAATGTTCGGAATCTACCGGTAAAATAGGGCTCTTATACTGATCAGATAATTTAGAAATTAGCTCACCTGCTACAACAAGAGTCTCTTTGTTGGCTAATGCAATTGTTTTTCCTGCCTTGATAGCATTTACTGTGGGTTGTAAACCTGCAAATCCAACCATGGAGGTCAGCACTATATCGATTGGATCCTGCTCTACAATTTGACAAATGGCCTCCATACCCGCATATACTTTTATGGGTAAATCAGACAACGCATCTTTGAGTTTTATATATAGATTATGATTGGCTATGGCTACAGTATCTGGTTTGAATTTTTTAGCCTGTTCAATTAGCTTATCAACACTGTTATTTGCTGTCAGTGTATGTACCTGATATTCGTCACTATTTGTCTCTATTACATTAAGCGCTTGAGTACCTATTGAACCTGTAGAACCTAATATTGCTATCTGTTTTTTCACTAGAATATAATATATTTTTCGGGATCAAGAGGCTGTCCTCCATGCCACAATTCAAAATGCAGATGAGGACCAAT
>DASRNO010000003.1:0-20618 GCA_035647375.1 Bacteroidaceae bacterium | reverse complement strand
GTAATGAATTTTCAAATTACTACCGTCAGATCTCTTCAAAACTTCATAATCTCCACCGGCATAGACACGCACCATATCAAGATTAAAATTTGTTGTGTATCTGCTAATTATACGCTCATCGTCCACACCGTATTGAATATGATATGTGGTGTCGTAACCATAACCAATATCACTCACCTTATCAAAATCGGTATAGAAAATATCCATTCTATTCTGCGGAAAATTATCGGGTATGTCCGATAGCGAGGTTAATGCATGTGGCTTGCCATTAGCTCCGTACCCGAGTGTTACCCCGCTCCCTAAGTCCGGTAACAGGCTGATGTTGCCGTTTGTATCGTAAGACATGGAGTGAGAACTTTTCAATGTGTCGTTTATGTAGTTGTTCCATGAGATAAGCCTCTCCATTGAATCGTAGGTGAATGACTCGCTGTTGCCGCTTGTCGCATCACTTCTTACCGTAAGATTCATACCGGAGTCGTAGTTGAAACTCCTTACTGTCGGAGGAAATGTGGTGCTTGCCATCGAATCTATAAGTCCTGCCTCCGTGTAATATACGTAAGTATCTACTGTACCTTTCTTGATGTGAGTGAGTTGTCCTTTTGCATTTTCTTCTATGGCTTCCCACAAGTTGTTCGCATCGCTGTCGGTAATCCTTATAACATATCCGTTATCATCGTATTCGTTTATAGTTTGATAGCCTGAGGGATATTTCTCTTTCACCACTCTTCCATAATCATCGTAATCATAGTAATGATAAAAAAACTTATACCCAAGAGTGGTATAGCAGGCGGTTATCCAGTCAGTTATTTTGACGATATCTCCGTACTCATTGTATGAATATTGTTTTTGAGCAAATATTGGGTAATTACTCTTAACTAACCGTGAATACGATAATTTATTTTTAAACTTTGAGTTATAGCAATATAAAATTTGATCTGGTGTAGTTCCGTTTCTCTCTTTAAGGATTATTTGTCCCGAAATGGGATCGTATAGATATGATGTAGTTACTCCGTTTCGTGTTAGCGAAGTTATTTGTCCCCATCCGTTGTATGTTGATGTTATGATTCCTGCATCCGGATCGGAGAGATATATGCGATTTCCCTGAAGATTGTATGCCATGTTAACAGTATATCCCCCCAGTGGAGTGGATGTATGAAGTAGCCCTGTAGGGTAATAGGTGAACGAAACGGCGTTTCCGTTTGTTGTCACTGATGTTATCTGTCCCGATGTGTTAACATTCACCGTTCGGGTACTGGTTGGTGTGTTCACTGTTGTTGTTAGGCCGTTATAATCGTAGTTGGTAGTGCCGTAGATCGACTCCACACTATTTAGTCTACCGTAATTATCGTATGTGTATATAGTGCCATTTGAGTATGATACAGGCCTTGTTACCGCTCCTGATAGGTTTGATGCAAAGAAAGGATCGGATTCCCGGACAATCCGTCCCTGATCATCATACTCGGTTTTTGTATATACCTCTTTGTCATTTACTCCGTATGTTCTGGAATATAGCTTCATGCCTTGAGTATTGTACCATGTAGTTGTTGTTGGTGCTATATTAGGAGTTGTGGTTGTTAACGTGTATGTAGCCCCGTTCGAGAGGTCCCATCCTAACGATTTTGTCATATAAGTGCCGTTTGATAAAATTTTGCATGTCATCCGTCCGAAACCGTCGTATAGGTAGGTCGTATTTCCTGTGACGTCCGTTTTCCCTATTTTAAGCCCCGTGTGTCCATCCCACGTGTATGTTTCACTCATGCCAGCCTCGTTAGTAAAGCCACTGAGAAACCGTCCCGCAGTCCAGGAAAAAGTCTTGACTCTACTCTGTCCATTGCCAGAAGTGGTCTCTGTAAGTGGATTTCCATAATCGTCATAGGTATAAACCGTGGTAAGGGCGTTTACATCAAGAGAGTCTCGTATTATTTTCATAATATTGCCTTTTTTGTCATATGCGTATCGGTTGTAACGTCTGTTTCCTATGTTTGTTCCATCTTTTTGGTACGAATAGGTCACTACGGGCTTGTTGGGACACCACGATCCGGCTGCTATATAATCTGACATGCAATTATACTCATATCTTTCTCCACTTTTAACGTAAGAAGATGTCATATTTCCGTTCATATCGTAGTTGCTGATGGTTAGCGATGATAACCCGGTAAGACCATCTGTCTGTTCGACCATATTCATGTAAGAAAAAAATCTTTTATTACCTAACGGTATTATTTGATTTGAATAGTCTGTTGTTGAAAGGATTATATTGTCTGTGAGATTTTTCATGACAATACGTGTAGGAAAAGAATAAGTGTATGTGCGATTAAAATCGAAATAAGTGCAGTGTGACACACCACCTATTGAGTCTATAACTTCGATTTTCTCAAATCCCATAAAACCTTTTCCCTGCTTATGATATATGGCATTGTCGTAACTGTATCTCTGCAAGGTATAAGGTGCCTCGAATTTTGTAACAACATACATATTAGGACGTATCTTACTGAAAGGGAATGGTTCTATATCAGTAATAACAGAACCCGGAAGAGATGAAAAAGGTTTATAGTTAAATTTATTCATATTACCGAAACCATCAATAATAGAAGAGACTCTGGCACTGTTGCTGTTGGTCAACTTTTTTATAATGATTTTGTCTAATGCTCCACAATAACAATATTCGGTTATACCGTCTCCGTCCATATCAGAGAAGATCCCGAAAGAGTAGGGGTCAACACCGGCGTTGGTAAACTCCGAGAATGCATTGTTTATTCCTGCAGTGGTAACGTGTTCGAGAGCGTGGAGTGATTCTTTAAAATGCTCTCCATCTCCTTTATTTATCCATGTTACTATTTGTGCATTGCCGGAGTTATTCGAAAGAAAAGCCTTGTCGGGTATTCCGTCTCCATTAAAATCACCATTGAATGTTCTGTGATTGCAATATGTGTGATTTTCTGTAACCTGTGTGAAGTGTCCGTTTGTCGAGTAATATGTCTGATAATATATGTTGTTATAGTTGTCTAAGGCCGCAACTTTTAAATCTGTCAAACCGTCGCAATTGAAGTCGCCGAAAAATACATTGTTGAAATATTTGGTGGTACCATCGTTGAGTAACGCCCCTTCTGCACATGAGAAACCCGATGCCGTGAAAGGTTCAAAGTTGTTAGTCTCATTATTGTATTCGTATATATAAAATTTGTTGTTGTGTATAAAAAACAGATCGGCTTTTCCATTGCCGTTAAAGTCTAAAGAGTAGGTGTTGTTAGGAAAATTACATGGCCTATATCCTTTACCTATAACAAACAACGGTATCTGATTGAAATTTGTCGCTACTCCGTAATAATTGTAAAATGCACACTGACTTCTTATCAGAAGTTCATCTAATCCATTCCCGTTAAAATCTCCTGTATAGCAGTCATAAGGTGTGTTATTGTTACAGCTATAACTACATAGTAATGCTCCGTTAGCAGATAAAGAGTCGCTCGTAATATAGTAGGGATGATAATAACACTTGTAGGAGTTTCCACTTTTTGCAACCCTGACAATATCCATAAAACCATCTCCGTCCATATCGGCTAACAGTATTCTCTTGATATCATCATTACTGTTAAATTTATATATTCTTTTAATAAAACTGTAGTTGCCGGCAGTAGAGTTGTTAAGAAAAAGATACATTCTTTTACCTGAATAGTTTAGAATATCTGTTTTACCATCATTATTGAAATCAAAATATAATATGCCACAACCCTCTCTATAAAGGTTATTTAAAACATGCTCCTCTTGAGGATTGCTTAATGTTTCCCAATTTATTATTGTTGGATTATATGATGTTCCATCAGCACCGGTTTCGTTAATCTGATCGAGTTTATAGTATATACCGTCAGAATTCTTGTAGGATAATTCATAACTACGTATAACCTCTTCCTCTGAGCTCACTGTAATATACCGGAGTATTTTACCCACGCTTGTTAGCTTGTTTCCTGCTATATATGTATAACTCGGATAGTGATCTTCAGGTGCGTAATAACTGAAGTCAATGCGACAGTAAGGAGAGACCTTGGTATATTTATTGCCAGTATATTCAATGCTGGATAGAAAAAGTTCGTCAGTAGATATGTTTTTGGTATAAGTATAAACCATGTAGTTCCCATTCGTATCAATTACCGAATCCAGAAACCATGAACAATAGGGGAATGCCCTTCCTGTTGCTGTTCCGTATTGTAATTTTTTACCCTCTTTGGTCTCTGCTTCAAATGCAGAACCTATTGTTGTAACTTTTACGAAAGAGGTCTGAGTATGATATGTTGCATTTGTTCCAAAATTAGTGCCAGAAGTTAGAATTAATCTATGACCATCCAGGGCGAGGTTGTCACTATTAGTACACGTAATTTCTCTGTTTATACCATCATAATAAAAATTTGCACCGGTACGCGTTACCGCAGAAGTAGCGGATAGATTCCACTTCCATCCGGCAGATCCTCTTCCGCTCTGGCTGTTATATACAAGAGAGACGTTGGGCTGCAATCCGTTTATTCCCGCCGGACACTCTATTGGAATGGTGTATGTTGCGGCACCTGTTTCGCTGACATTAGCCAGACCGGTAATAGTTCCTACAGATTTGTTAGTGTCTATGACAAAAGTTGACGACATAAAAGAGATTGAAATAGCCGACATAAAGGTAAGTCGGAGAATACTACATATAGTGTTCATAAGTCTTAAGATTTTATTTGTGAATAAGTTTCCATGTTTTTGAGATATCTGCGTATGAGACTCTTATGATATATACACCGGCTGGCAGCGTGGATAGACTTATAGAATAGTACTGATTACTGGCAGTTTCTCTTAGGATGTTGATCCCGTCCAAACTGAAAAATTCCATCAAAAAAGATTTCTCTACCGGCATATCGGAGAATTTTACTGCAAAAACCTCTTCCGTGATGGTTGTAGAAATAGTGATTGGGTTTTCTGGGAGGCTGTCAGTATATGCCTGATATTTGGTCGCCTCCTGCATGTTTGAATCATACTGAATATCCACTCTTCGGATAGGAGTTTTTTCCAAGACAATTGACCGACTGATACGATTACCGTTTGTATCATACGTAAAACTGACCGAGCTGGCCACAGCGTGGGGAAAAAATAGGATAACGCATATTAGAAAAACAGAGAAATAGGTGAATAAAGATTGTGTGTTCATTATAGATTGTGTATTAGAGTGAGCCTTATAGATTATAAAAAACCATGATATTACTCATTAAAAAATATTGTGCCTCTCAAAATCGAAACAAAAATATGTAATTATTTTAAAAATAAAAACTAGATCAAGATAAAAAACACAATTTTTATAAAAATATTTATGTAACATCTGTTGCTGCGTTATTATTATCTCATTTCTATCCATAAAACGTGTTGAGAAACCATAAAAACATTCACTTAGGCATAATTATTGGACAATTAGTTTTAACTTTGCCGTTCATCGAATTCGATATCGATTGTGTCATGATTAATAGAGTTCTTATCAGGTTGAAAGTGATTCAGGTAGTATATGCGTACTATCTAAGCGGGAGTCATAAAGTTGAGACAGCAGAACGAGAATTGTCAGTTAGTCTGTCAAAAGCTTACGAGTTATATAATATATTGCTGTATCTTTTAGTTGAGTCATTACTTTTTGTCCGTCAGCGTGTAAACAGAAAATTGCGGTTTAGTACCGAGCCGGTTACTAAGGCAGAAACTCGTTTTATGGAGAACCGTTTTCTTGCACAGTTGGAGATCAATGAATCTTTGACGGAATATATAAAGACGGAAAATATGGAGTGGTTAACGACTTCGGTTTTTCCAAAAAGATTTTCCGAGCTCATTATGGAGAGTGAAGTATTCAATGAATATATGGAAGCGGGAGTGTTCACATACAATGCTGACAAAGAGTTATGCAAGAAGCTTTATAAAAATTTATTAGTAGACAATGAGGAGCTGGATGCTCTTTTAGAGGAGCGTAGTCTGTACTGGAATGGCGATAAAGCCGAGGTAGACTCTTTTGTTATTCGCACAATAAAAAACTTCAAAGAGGGGAATGGAGCCACTCAACCTCTTTTACCGGAGTTTAAAAGCCATAACGATGTGGTTTTTGCCGAAACTTTGTTACGCACCGCCATTGAAAATTGTGATGAATACAGATCTCTAATATCTGAGAGCAGTAAGCATTGGGACGCTAATAGACTTGCACTTATGGATGTAATTATTATGCAAATAGCAATAGCCGAGATTGTTACTTTTGAGAGTATTCCTATTAAGGTTACAATAAATGAGTATGTGGAATTAGCCAAATACTATAGCACCCCAAAGAGCGGAGGATTTGTTAATGGAATGCTCGATGCTATTGCCACAAAAATGTATAATGATGGAGTAATAACTAAACATATTTAGATTTTTTATAAACGATTAATTAAAAACAGAAATGGCAAAATTTTTATTGATTAACCCACAAGAGGGTATAGCTCAGGCTGTTGAAATGAACAATGTTAATAATTTTGTGCAAACAGAGGGAGTTAATCTTAGTGAGCCAGTTGTAGATGGTGCCGGAGCGGGCAGTGGAAAAAGTGGTTTCAATCCTATGATTATGCTTGTTGTCTTGCTTGTTCTTATGTTTGTGATGATGCGTCCGCGTAAAGACAAAGAGGGCGATAAGTTCCGTAACGCTTTGCAAGAGGGGCAAGATGTTGTAACAACATCTGGAATTTTTGGTAAAGTTAAAGAGGTCGATGATGTTTCTGCTACTATAGAGATAGCTCAGAATATGCGAATCAAGGTTGACAAACGGTTTGTTAATCCAACTCCTTCAGCTGCTCCTGCCAAAGTTGCTAAAAAGGATAAAGGACCGAACAAAGACGAGAAAGCAAAATATTAATAGATGTGGGTTAATAAATTTTTTATTACCCGATTGCCTATTTTATTTAGAAAAGCCGGGAGAACCTTGCGAAAATTAATTCTTAGCAAGGATCTTCTAGTTTTTTTTCTGTTTTTCTCTTTTGCTTTTTTCTTTTGGTTTTCACAGACAATGAGCAAGAGTTACGAGATGCAGATTCAATTTCCCGTTAATCTGAGAGAAGTACCTGATGGAATGCGTGTTACACAGAAGGTTACATCACCTCTCAGAGTAAATGTATTAGGAAAGGGAACAGCTCTTTGGTTTTATAAACTCAAAGGATATCCAACAATTTATCTTGATGCTAATAGTTTTCAGCAAGGATTTGGTTATGCATCGTTACCAACATCTTATCTTATAGACTCTTTAGAACTTATAATGCCGCAAGCTATAACAGTGCGTCAGATAATTCCCGATTCACTAAGTTATTTTTTTGTAGAAGAGAGAGTGGTTAGAGTACCTATTGTTTTTAATGGTACAATAGAGGGTGAAAATCAGTATTTTATTGATTATGCTAAATTTGAGCCAGATAGCGTAACCTTAAGAGCCCCACACTCTATTGCCGATACTCTTTCTGTTGTATTTACAGAATTTTCGGATTTAAAAGTGTCGCGAGACACCACAAAAATTAATCTACATCTAAAAGCTACGGAGGCTGTTATTTTAGAACAGAATAGCGCAGTAATAACCGTTGTATCGTCACAATTTACGGAAAAAAGCCTTGATTTGTCTATCGATGCACAGAATTGTCCATTCGGACAAACCATTAAGATGTTTCCTTCTAAGGTAACAGTTACTTTTTGGGTTAAAATGTCTGATTTTGAAAAAGTGACAGAGTCTGATTTTAGAATAGAGGTAGACTATAACAATTTAATAGAGAGTTCGTTTGATAAAGCAGAACTAAAAGTTTCAAAAAAACCTAATAATATTCAGAGTTTGAGATTGTCGCCCGGTTCGATAAGTTATCTTATAGAAGATATTATATAAAATGCTAAAAATAGGTTTAACAGGAGGAATTGGAAGTGGTAAATCTTATGTTGCAGGATTGTTAATAGAAAGGGGAATACCTGTTTATGACTCTGACATTGAGGCTAAACGTATTATGGACAACGATCCGTGTGTTATAGATGAAATTATCTCTCTCTTGGGCGATAAAATTGTAAAAAACAGAGCAATAGATAAGTCAGCTTTGGCAGATATTTTGTTTAACGATAGATATGTGGCTACAAGGATAGAGGAAATAATTCATCCAAAGGTTATAAAAGATTTTAAGAACTGGTGTACAAAGCAAGAAACAACTATTTGTGCAATAGAATCGGCAATTTTAATTGAGGCAGGACTTATGGGCGAGGTGGATTTTGTAGTCGTAGTAGATGCTCCTGAAAGTTTGCGTCTAAAAAGAACATTAGCTCGCAATAAAATAACATCCTCTATGTTTTATGCCAGAATGGCGTTGCAAATAGATCAAAAAGAAAAAATTAAAAAAGCAGATTTTGTAATACTCAACGATGGTGTGGCAGAGTTAGAGTTACAAATAGATAATTTATTGAAAAAATTAAAAAATAAATTACAATAACAATCGATTAGTTTAATTATGTTGAAAGAAATTGTTTCAGTATCGGGTAAGCCTGGCTTATATAGGTTAATTTCAAGAGGAAAAAACTCTATTATTATAGAATCTCTTGACGATGTAAAAAAACGCATACCAATTCAAGGTAATGAAAAAGTGATTTCTCTTGGAGATATTTCAATATTTACCGACGATGGTGAGATATCGCTTCGTGAAGTTTTTTTACTTGTTGGTGAGAAGAGCGATAACAGTGTTCTGGATTTCAATTTTCGCAAGGCTACTAATGACGAACTGGGGAAATATTTTGAACAGATACTTTCCGGATACGACAGAGAAAGAGTTTATCCAAGTCACATAAAAAAAGTATTTTCCTGGTATAATATTCTTGTGAATCAGGGTATTAATGATTTTTCAGAGTCCCAATTGATTCAAGAGGCAGAGCAAAATTTAGAACACCCGGAGCAGGCTTAATAATTGTTAATTTACCGGAAATGTAATCAAGGGAAGCGGTATTAACCGCCTCCCTTTTTTGTACGTTATTTTTCGGTGTATATAATATATAAAAATATTATTTTTATATAATGCTTTGTAAGTAAATAATTATTTGCTTACATTTGCACTTATTCTGATTAGTTTAGTTTAAACCGTTTATTATGGAAAAAGTTACATTGTTGCCATCCGAAATGCTTTTTAACAGTTTTATTGATGAAAAATACATACCGAAAGGGAAGGATAAATATTATCTTAGAAATACTCAAGTAAAAGCTCCTAAGAGTGGATGGAGGCATCTGAGAAGTGATGAGATAGAGACACTTGTTAAAAATGATAACACCGCCATTTGTTGGGACAATATTATGGTAACAGATCAATTTGATCCCTTAATGGTAAAGAATAATAAATTTTTTGGTTTTGTACGTATTGGACGTATTACTGCCGATGGGCTTCAATACCATGACCTGCGTCTGCCTTGCGGTATAACAAATAGTTCTATACACTCTTGTGATATTGGCGATGATGTGGCAATACATAATGTTCACTATCTTTCCCATTACATAATTGGAGATCGCTGTATGCTGTTCAATGTACAGGAGATGTCTTGTACCGACCATGCAAAATTTGGCAATGGTATTGTCAAAGAGGGTGAGGAGGAGAATGTACGAGTACATCTAGAACTTATGAACGAGACCGGATGTAGAAAAATCATGCCTTTTGACGGAATGATAACAGCCGATGCCTATATGTGGGCTAAATTTATTGATGATAAAATACTCATGGAGCGTTTAGCCACAATTACTCAAAATAGTTTTGACAACAGGAGAGGATTTTATGGAACAGTAGGCTTTGGTTCTGTAATCAAAAATTCATGGATTATTAAAGATGCCAAAATTGGTGGAAATTGTTACATTAAAGGCGCAAGTAAATTGAAGAATGTTACAATTAACTCTTCCGATATGGAATCTACCCAGATAGGTGAAAATGTAGTTCTTGTAAACGGAATTGTGGGATATGGATGTAAAATATTCTACTCCTGTATAGCTGTAAAATTTGTATTAAGCAGCCATTCAAATTTAAAATATGGAGCTCGTCTTATAAACTCTTTTATGGGCGATAACTCAACCATTTCTTGTTGCGAGGTACTTAACAACCTGATTTTCCCTGCTCACGAGCAGCATCACAATAACTCTTTTCTTATAGCTAGTGTAATTAAAGGACAGTCAAATCTTGCGGCAGGAGCTACAATCGGTTCAAATCACAACAGCCGTACAAACGATAACGAAATGGAGGCAGGACGTGGTTTTTGGCCGGGGCTTTGTACCAGTATTAAGCATTCAAGTAAATTTGCATGTTACACGTTTTTGGCAAAAGCAGATTATCCCTCGGAAATGATAATTCCTCTACCTTTCTCTCTTGTAAGCAATAATATTCTAAACGATGAACTTCACGTGATTCCCGCTTTTTGGTGGCTCTATAATATGTATGCTTTAGAAAAAAATAAATGTAAATATATCAATAGGGATAAACGTATTTTCAAGGTACAAAACATAGAGTATGATGTTTTTGCCCCAGATAGTATGGAAGAGGTAATAGAGGCTCGCAAGTTACTCGAGGTTTGGACTGCCAAAGCTTATCTTATAAAAGAGGGAGAGTATAACGATGACATATCTTACAAGGAGTTGAGAGATAGAGGTAATAAACTTTTAAAATCCAATAAAGAGGTTGTTCAAGAGCTTGAGGTGATTGGCGAGAACATGGAGAAGAGTAGGCGAAAAGTGAGAATAAGGAGGGTTTACGAGGCTTATCATGCTTATGGAGATATGATTATTTATTATGCCATTAAAAACGTGTTGGATTATTTAGAGGCCAATCCTGAAGAAGACTTTGAATCTATGGCTATTAAACTTGATAGCAAGAGACAGCGTGAGTGGATAAATTTGGGAGGTCAACTTATGATGATAGACGATTTTGATCAGTTAAGGGCTGATATTAGAAACGGGTATCTGGACTCTTGGAAAGAGATACATAAAAGATATAACGAATTATGGAAAAAATACCCCGTAGATAAACTTCGTCATGCTTATCTCTCACTAAAATTTGTCTTGGGTAAGACAAAAATTTCAAACAATGCTTGGATGGAATTGTTAAACAAGGGTATAGAGATTCAGAATTATATTCAATATCAGGTTTATATATCTAGAAAAAAAGATTATGACAACCAGTTCCGTAAAGCTACATATCGTAATGAAGAAGAGATGATCTCGGCTGTGGGTGATTTTGATAGTAACAGTTTAATACTTTTAGTGCGTAAAGAGACCAAACAATTTATTGAGCGTATTCAGGCTATAAAAACCAGATTGTCTGATATAGTATAAAAAATCAAAAAGGAAACAGCAGCAACAATGAATTTAATAGATCAAAAATATGCCAAGTTTGCATTGGTTAGAGAGATGATGGAGACAATAGAAGTGGTGCGAAATTTTGATCCTAACTCTACCAAACAGGTATCCGAACTAGTTAAAAGAAAAGGGAAAATGTTTATTACCGGCGAGGGCTCGAGCAGGATTTTTCCAGCTAAAAATTGTATGAGAAAGTTCAAAGAGTGGGGAATTGATATAAATATTCAGACAGAGGGATCCTTGCAGGCTAGAGATTATGATTTGAGTAAATATGCTGTTTTTTTGACTTCTAACTCTGGTAAGACTAAAGAGGTAGCAGTGTTAGCTAAAAAACTTATGAAAGAGGGTAATCCTGATCGTTTTGGACTTACATCTAACTATAACACTCCACTGGCCGATTTCTGCTCTTACACTCATGTACTTAAATGTGGATTCGAACAAGCTGTAGCAGCTACTAAAAGTGTTGTTGAACAGACTTTATATTATGAGTCTATATTATGGAACCTTGCCGGGCTGGATAAAAGCAATGAATTAGCGGTGCTCTCAGAAAAAATTGAGCAAGCTCTTACAAGCAGTATACCCTCCATTATAATGGAATGGGTTAAACAGGCTGATACACTATATTTTGCCGGATTTAATGATGGAGTAGCAGAGGAACTCACACTAAAGGCTAACGAGATAACCAGAAGAAAATCTGATTTTCTTGAAGGCACTTATCTTCTTCACGGAATAGAAGAGGTGATGTCTCCTAATGATATAATTTTTATTATCGATCCTGTTGAAAATGAATACGATAAATTTAAAAAGTACCTTATAGAGAGTGCTGGCGTAAGAATAGTGGCAATTTCTGATCATGACACTCCATTTCCTACTATAAGAATTCCATCAGCAGGAGGTATGAATCCATACGTTTTTTTATGCGTTGGATGGAATCTTTTAGTAGAGATAGGAACACATATCGGAATGAACCTTGACAAACCGGTACGCGCTAGAAAAATAGGCAACGAATATATTGTTTAATTTTGTGTCATAGCGTCCATAATTTTTGCTTCAAGTTCGTCTGATAGTTCAGGATTGTCTGCAAGCATCTTTTTTGTTCCATCGCGTCCTTGTGCCAATTTTGTTTCTCCATAGCTAAACCATGAACCACTTTTCTTTATAATATCGTACTCAACACCTAAATCTACAATCTCACCGATTTTTGAAATACCCTCTCCGAACATAATATCAAACTCTGCTTTGCGGAAAGGAGGAGCTATTTTATTTTTAACCACCTTTACGCGAGTTTGATTGCCAACAACTTGATCACCATCTTTGAGTTGGCTTATACGTCGAATATCAAGACGAACCGAAGCGTAGAATTTAAGTGCATTTCCGCCTGTAGTGGTTTCTGGATTTCCAAACATGATACCTATTTTTTCGCGCAATTGATTGATAAAAACACATGTAGTGCGGGTTTTATTAATAGCAGATGTTAGTTTTCTTAAAGCTTGCGACATAAGTCTGGCTTGGAGTCCAACTTTACTTTCACCCATATCACCCTCTATTTCAGCTTTTGGGGTAAGCGCTGCGACTGAGTCTATTACAATAATATCTATAGCCGAAGAACGAATTAGCTGTTCTGTTATCTCAAGAGCCTGTTCGCCGTTATCAGGTTGAGAGATCCATAAATCTTCAATATTAACTCCTAGTTTAGATGCGTAAAAACGGTCAAAAGCATGCTCTGCGTCTATAAACGCCGCTATACCGCCATTTTTCTGTGCTTCAGCTATGGCATGTATAGCTAAGGTGGTTTTACCAGACGATTCTGGTCCGAAAATTTCGATTACTCTACCTCTTGGGTATCCACCTATTCCTAAAGCCGCATTTAACCCCAATGATCCGGTAGAGATAATATCAATCTTTTCAACACTATCGTCTCCGAGTTTCATTATTGAACCTTTGCCGTAGTTTTTTTCGATCTTCTCTGTAGCAGCTTGTAATGCCTTTAATTTTTCACTTAAAACGCTTTTTGGAGCATTATCGCTCACTTTCTCTTTTTTTGCCATTATTGAAATATTATCAATTATTAATTTAAAAGAGTTCATCATGGTAATATGAATATCTCTTTATTTTTTTGTAGAAACAAAGATAAATAAAGAACATAATATGTCTATATTAAAATGGAACTAGTTATCAACATTAAAAAAAAGTTATGACAAATTAGTGTTTTTATTTTTATAACACAATTTACACTGACAAATAGTCAGTTTGTTTGTCATCAAAATCAGCTCTCAGAGTATATAAAATATAATGGCACACCATTTGTACAATAACAAGAGTAGCCGGATTAAATTCAAGATTCGGATTAAAAAACAGATAGAATAATTAACTTAACACAATACAATTATGGGTAAAATTATTGGAATAGATTTAGGAACAACAAACTCTTGCGTATCAGTTTTTGAAGGCAATGAGCCTGTTGTTATATCTAATAGCGAAGGCAAGCGAACAACTCCTTCAATAGTGGCTTTTGTTGATGGTGGCGAGCGCAAAGTGGGAGATCCGGCAAAACGCCAAGCCATAACAAATCCTCAGCGTACAGTATCATCTATCAAACGTATTATGGGCGAAAATTGGGATCAGGTACAAAAAGAGGTTACTCGTGTTCCATACAAGGTGATAAAAGGAGATAACAATATGCCGCGTGTTAGTATTGATGACCGTCTTTATACTGCACAAGAGATATCGGCCATGATTCTTCAGAAGATGAAAAAAACAGCCGAGGATTATTTGGGACAAGAGGTTACTGAGGCCGTTATAACAGTTCCTGCATACTTTAGCGATTCACAACGCCAAGCTACTAAGGAGGCAGGACAAATTGCCGGATTAGAGGTTAAGAGAATAGTTAACGAGCCTACAGCTGCTGCTTTGACTTATGGTATTGATAGATCTAATAAAGATATGAAAATTGCAGTTTTCGATCTTGGAGGCGGAACATTCGATATATCAATACTTGAATTTGGTGGAGGTGTGTTCGAGGTACTCTCTACCAATGGTGATACTCATTTGGGAGGAGACGATTTTGATCAGGTTATCATAGATTGGTTGGTAGAGGAGTTTAAGAAAGATGAGAGTGCCGATCTTACAGTAGACCCAATGGCTCTACAGCGCTTAAAAGAGGCAGCCGAGAAGGCTAAAATAGAACTTTCCTCTTCAACAAGTACAGAGATCAATCTACCGTATATCATGCCGGTAGCAGGTATTCCGCGTCACCTTGTTAAGACACTTACCAAAGCTAAATTTGAATCTTTAGCTCACTCTCTTATTCAAGCATGTATGGAGCCATGTCGTAAAGCTATGAGCGATGCCGGTTTAAAAAATTCTGATATAGATGAGGTTATTTTGGTTGGTGGTTCAAGCCGCATTCCCGCCATTCAGAAATTAGTAGAAGATTTCTTTGGCAAAGCCCCATCTAAGGGTGTAAATCCCGACGAGGTGGTTGCTTTAGGTGCCTCTATTCAGGGTGCTATTCTGAATAAAGAGGGTGGAGTAGGCGATATAGTTTTGCTTGACGTGACTCCTCTTTCTATGGGTATTGAGACTCTGGGCGGGGTTATGACCAAACTTATAGAGTCAAATACAACCATTCCCTGCAAAAAGAGTGAGGTCTTCTCAACAGCAGCTGATAATCAGACAGAGGTAACTATCCATGTGCTTCAGGGAGAGCGTCCCATGGCTAATCAGAACAAATCAATAGGACAGTTCAATCTTACCGGAATTGCTCCTGCTCGCCGTGGTTTGCCTCAAATAGAGGTAACATTCGATATTGATGCCAATGGTATACTCAAAGTATCGGCTAAAGACAAAGCCACAGGAAAAGAGCAGGCTATACGTATAGAGGCTTCCAGCGGACTTAGTAAAGAAGAGATAGACAGAATGAAAGCAGAGGCCGAGGCCAATGCCGAGTCTGATAAGAAAGAACGCGAAAAGGTTGATAAACTTAATCAAGCAGACAGTATGATATTCCAGACCGAGCAACAGCTTAAAGATCTGGGCGATAAGTTGCCTGCTGATAAGAAAGCTCCTGTAGAGGCAGCTCTTCAGAAACTTAAAGATGCTCATAAGGCAGAAGATTTAGATGCTATTGATAGCGCTATAGCCGAATTGAACACCTCTTTCCAGGCAGCGAGTGCCGAGATGTATGCTCAGAGTGGAGCTCAAGGCCAACCTGGTGCCGATATGGGGCAGGGTGCAGATGCTCAGGCAGGCTCCGAACCTCACCAAGAGAGTGACGATAACGTTCAGGATGCCGATTTTGAAGAGGTGAAATAAAAGAGTATTAGAAATAATCAATTATTAAGTAAGCCGCAGTAACAAATAGAGTTACTGCGGCTTTTTATTTTTACAAATTATCAATGGTGATTGATTTATACTGATTTTTATCATATATATGTACCAGAATTTAATTAACGATGAGGTGGAACTTATGAATACCAACGAATACCTATTACAATTAAGGATATATATGATTAATATATAATACCAATTATTACTTGTAAAAACAATAAAAATATGGAATAACAATAAATAATTTCACTTCTGTTTTCTTAAGAAGCTCTTCTGTGTTGAAAACTTTTTCTAAAATATTATCACTGTATCTCAATTAGTTACTATTTTTATAAAAATATGTCAAGTCAAAAAACAGTAGGAATGTTAATTACAGATAAAACACGGCAATTAAGAGGAGATAAGCAGTTATTCCAAAGACAAATTTCCAATTATCTTGAAATGTATAACGCTTTGTATTGTAAAATAGAGCGAGGTGACCGCCAAGCAAAGAGAGAGCAGGTTATTAAGCTTGCGAACAAAGCTTAGTATATTGTCCCATAAAGAAAATTAGGAAAATGTGGATTTAAAAAACAACTAACTATAATGACAAAAGAACAAGAACGTGATGAACTTCACCGCACAATATGGCAGATAGCCAACGATTTAAGAGGTAGTGTAGATGGATGGGATTTCAAATCTTATGTATTGGGAATGCTGTTTTACCGTTTTATTTCGGAGAATCTCATCTCTTATTTAAACCGTGAAGAACAACGAACGGGAAATATAAATTTCAACTATGCAAAGCTCTCCGACAAAGATGCTGAATTTGGAAGAGCTGATACGGTAAAAGAGAAAGGATTTTTTATTTTACCTTCTGAGCTGTTTGTGAATATACGGAATAGAGCCAAGAATGATGCTAATCTGAATGAAACATTGAGCAATGTCTTTAAGAATATTGAAAACTCTGCAAAAGGTACTGACAGCGAAGATGATTTACGCGGCTTGTTCGATGATATAGATGTGAACAGCAATAAGTTGGGCGCAACGGTGATAAAAAGGAATGAATTGCTTGTGAAAATCATTGAGGCTATAGGCGATTTACAATTGGGCGATTATCAGGATAATACCAATGATCTTTTTGGTGATGCTTACGAATATTTGATGACCATGTATGCCAGCAATGCCGGAAAATCGGGTGGTGAATTTTTTACTCCACAAGAGGTTTCCGAACTGCTTGCCGAAATTACGGTAGTGGGCAAAAAGGAAGTGAATAAAGTATATGATCCTTGCTGTGGTTCGGGTTCTATGTTGTTGAAATTTGCTAAAGTTTTGGGTAAAGAAAATGTGCGGCAGGGATTTTTTGGACAGGAAATTAATATCACTACATATAATTTGTGCCGTATCAATATGTTTTTGCACGATATTAATTACGAAAAATTTGATATTGCACATGGCGATACACTTACCGAGCCTAAACATTGGGATGATGAACCTTTCGATTGTATTATTTCAAATCCTCCTTACTCCATAAAGTGGGAAGGCGATGCCAATCCGCTTTTGATAAACGACCCGCGTTTTTCGCCGGCAGGTGTGTTGGCTCCCAAGAGTAAAGCCGACCTTGCTTTCACCATGCACATGCTTTCGTGGCTCTCAACTTCGGGGACGGCAGCCATTGTTGAGTTTCCGGGAGTACTCTACCGTAGAGGAGCAGAACAAAAGATCCGTAAATATTTAATTGACAACAATTATATTGACACCGTAATCCAACTTCCTCCCGATCTGTTCTTTGGTACAACCATCGCCACCTGTATCATCGTACTTAAAAAGAGCAAAAAGGATAATGCCACCTTGTTTATTGACGCTTCCGCCGAGTTCGTGCGTGGTGGCAATAAAAACAAGCTGAGCAACGATAATCGAAAACGCATACTAAATGCTTTTATCGAACGTAAGGATGAAGATCATTTTACACATTTAGTACAAAACAGCGAGATAGCTGAAAACGAATATAATATTGCCGTAAGCAGTTATGTAGAGCAAGAAAATACCACAGAAGAGATAGATATTGAAAAACTCAATATTGAGATTGCTGAAATTGTGATACGCCAACAACAGCTTCGTGAAGCAATTGATGAAATTGTTACAGATTTGAAAGGAGGTACATTATGAAAGAAGAACAAAAAGGAGAAATTCTAATATACCAATCAGAAGAAGGGAGCACTAAAATCAACGTTCGACTTGAAAACGAGAATGTTTGGCTTTCTCAACAACAAATGTCTGAACTTTATCAATCCTCAAGAACTAATGTTGTTGAGCATATTAAACACATTTATGAAGAAGGGGAATTAAATGAAAATTCAACCTGTCGGAAATTCCGACAAGTTCAGATTGAAGGCACTCGAAGAGTAGAAAGAGAAATTCCTTTCTACAATCTTGATATGATTATCTCATTGGGCTATCGCATCAAATCTCATATTGCTACCAAGTTTCGTATCTGGGCCACCGCACGCTTAAAAGAGTATATCGTTAAAGGCTTTACGATGGACGATGAACGATTAAAACAAATGGGCGGTGGCGGTTACTGGTACGAGTTACTCAACCGTATTAAAGAAATTCGTTCGTCCGAAAAAGTTTTATATCGTCAAGTACTCGATTTATATGCTACAAGTGTAGATTACGACCCCAATACTCTTGAATCGGCGAAGTTCTTTAAAATTGTACAAAACAAACTGCATTATGCCGCTCATGGGCATACCGCAGCCGAAGTTATCTTCCAGCGTGCCGATAGCGACAAACCATTTATGGGACTGACTGTTTTTCCCGGCGAACAACCCTCTTCAAAAGATGTTGTTGTTGCCAAAAATTATTTGAATGCTGAAGAACTGAAAATCCTCAACAATTTGGTTTCGGGATATTTCGATTTTGCCGAAATACAGGCAATGAAACGCAAGCCTATGTATATGAGTGATTACATAACACAGTTAGACAACATACTGTCTGCCACCGGTGAAAAACTATTGTCTCATGCAGGAAGTATCAGCCACCAC
The DNA here is from genome assembly GCA_035647375.1 of Bacteroidaceae bacterium. GTDB lineage: Bacteria > Bacteroidota > Bacteroidia > Bacteroidales > Bacteroidaceae > Colenecus. The sequence continues at coordinate 1,895 of DASRNO010000003.1, read as the reverse complement.
CAAGCCATTGAGAAAGCCAAAGCCGAATTTAAAAAATATCAGGCTAAAACACTTTCATCTGTCGAAAAAGACTACTTGAAGCATATTAAATCCCTACAAAAAAAGATAGATAAGAAAGGAGAATAAAATTATTAGCGGTTAGCGGTTGATGATAAATGATTAATTATGAATAAAATTGAACAACTGATACAAATCCATTGCCCGAAAGGTGTGGAGTGGAAAAAGGCAGGAGAAGTAGTTGAAGTTATAACCGGGGGAGAAGCACCTGATGGTTGTATAAAAGGTGGAGAGCCTACAGATGTATGTAAATATCCTATCTATGCGAATGGGGTTGATGTATATGGCTATGCAGATAATTATAAGATAAGTGTAGATGCAGTTACAATTTCTTCAATTGGAGCAAATACAGGTACAGTATATTTTAGAAAAGCTTATTTTAGTCCAATAATAAGGCTTAAAGTGCTAATACCAAAAACAGAAAGTTTAGTTGCTAAATACCTTTTCTATTATCTTTCGTCGATTAAAATTGAAAGTAAGAAAAGTAGTGTGCCAAATATGAATGCTGATGATGTAAAAAAAATCCTCATTCCCATTCCCCCACTTCCTGTTCAACAAGAAATCGTATCTATTCTTGATAAATTTACGGAGTTAGAGGCGGAGTTAGAGGCGGAGTTAGAGGCACGTCGCAAGCAATATGAATATTATAGAGAAAAGTTACTTACTTTTGAAAAAAATAAATAACTAAAGTTATGCCAAACAAATTGACAAATTCCTCTGTTTCAAGGCAGAATATACTAAACAATACGCTTGCTGTGAATGAGATACAGAAAGCAGTTGGAGTTAAAGGAATTTTATTTGAAAGTGAATATAAATTTCTGAAACGACAGATTGCTGATTTTTTTGAAGTTACAGAACGTACTATAGATAACTATTTGGAAAAATATGATAAAGAATTATCGAAAAACGGCTACGAGGTTTTAAGAGGTAAACGCTTGATGGACTTTAAATTAGTCGCCTCGAGGCATTTTGATAACGAAATCGATTTCGTTATCAAAACGGTTAGGCTTGGAGTCTTTAATTTTAGAGCCTTTCTAAATATCGCCATGCTGCTCTCCGACAGCGAAAAAGCAAAAGAATTGAGGAGCGTTATGTTAGATATCGTTATCGATACGATAAACAAACGAACGGGAGGCAGCACAAAATACATAAACCAACGGGATGAAGATTTTATTGGTAATCTATTGCGTGGAGAGGATTATCGGAAGGAATTCACCAATGCCTTACGTGATTATGTAGATATGGGTAATTTCAAATACATGGTCTATACCGATAAAATGAAGCAGATTTCTGCGAGGAGCTAAAATTACAGATTCTACTTGCTATTGATGATCAGAAAATTGGTTTTAATGAAAATGATGAATTGATATGACATATTCTTTAGTTGCTGAAAATCCGGAAAGTACGGTTGTTGCCGAATATACGTCGCTTTACCGCAGAGAGATGACTTTTCAAAGCGAGGCGGAGCTTGAAAAAGCTTTTATCGAATTGCTTCAAACACAAGCGTATGAATATTTACCGATTACCAAAGAGAAAGAGTTGATAGACAATCTGCGCAAGCAGTTGGAGTTATTGAACAGTTATCAATTTGAGGATGCTGAATGGGAACAGTTTTTTACAAGTAAAATTGCCAATCAAAATAATGGTATTGAAGAGAAGACGAATATGATTCAAGAAGATCATATTCAGCTCTTAACTCGCAACGATGGTACAACCAAGAACATCTATCTTATTGATAAAACCAACATCCACAATAATCGCTTACAAGTGATCAATCAATATACGGTTGATAACGGACAGCGACCCAATCGTTATGATGTAACGATATTGGTAAACGG
>DASRNO010000002.1:0-3559 GCA_035647375.1 Bacteroidaceae bacterium | reverse complement strand
CAGGCTTACACTTTATATTGATTATTACTACAAAAAATTTTATCTATCTCTTTATATGAAAAAAATATCTCTTACACTAGCTTTTTTTATAACTATTTCTCTTAATGCAAAGATTCCTGAAGTTTTACTTTTCGAGAAAGCACGTTTTGACACTATTATAGATGGAAAACCCGTCTCTCTATATACCATAACAAATGGGACTATTACGGCTCAGATTACCAATTATGGAGGTTATGTGGTGTCAATTTTCACCCCCGATAAAGAGAACGTATATCATAATCTGGTAACGGGTTACGATAATATTCATCCCTATCCGTTTGCCAACTGTGGTCAGATAGGCCCCGCTTTAGGACGTTTCGCAAATAGAATAGCTAATGGAACTTTTACTATAGATAATATCACGTACAATGTCACTAAAAACAGTGGAGCACATACACTCCACGGTGGAAACAACGGTTTTGACCGAACAGTATGGAGTGTAGAGAAAATAAAGAAAAACAGCGTGACAATGAGCTGCGTTTTGCCCGATGGTACAGACGGGTTCCCCGGTAATCTTAAGACAACCCTAACCTACTCCATAACAAAAGAGAATGGCCTCTCTATTGATTACAAAGCAAAAACCGACAAGCCCACGGTGATTAATCTATCAAATCACACTTTTTTTAATCTTAACGGTAATGGGCAAGGAGATATTTTTGACCATATTCTTACAATTTTTTCTGATTCCATTACTGAATTGGATAGAAACAATATTCCAACCGGAAAAATTCTTCCTATATCAGGAACTGCTTACGATTTCAGTATACCCGAAAAAATTGGTGAACGTATTGGAATTTCACCCATAGCAACACAACAACAAGAAGGATTGCCAGCCAAAGTAAGAAGTTTTGATATAAACTATGTTTTAAATCACACAAAACCTGACAAGATCGAATTAGTGGCCACACTCTACTCTCCACTATCGGGACGAACACTTGAGGTACTCAATAATCATCCCGGATTACAGTTATATACCGGAGCTAGAACTGCTATAGCTCTTGAATCTCAAATGTATCCGGACTCTCCGAACCATAAAAACTTTCCCTCTACATTACTTAGGCCGGGAGAAACATATAAACACACCTGTATCTACAGATTCTCTAATAAAACCGAATAGTATAAATTAATTATTTGTGGCACTCAACTCAATTTTTTTATTCTCAAAAAACTCAATTTTAGAGCGATAGTATTTTGACAATTCATTCCAATCGTAATATGGCGCCAAATTCGATTCAATAGGCAGTCTGGCCTCTTTTTCATTAAGAAGAGCCTTTACCAGAATATTTCCCTCTTTATTCTTGTAAAATACAAGCTGAAGATTACTTCCCATATAACAAATATCGTAACTTACCCATTTATCAGCAACCCTTTCAAAATCGGCCACTGACCAACTACAATCATTTATTTCCATAAGGCACAGCAGAGGAAACATATATGTATCATGACCAAAACGTAAAGTAGCACTTACTCCTCCATTATCTATCACATCTTGTGCCGTATCAAGAATATTCGATAGCAAATTAATCTGTCCATAAGGCACTATATCCCCTGATAACGGAGTAAATGCCGATATTGAATACCAATATAGATTGTTCATCAGGAAAAAATCATACCACTCGTCGGGAGTAAGTACATCGTCAAGAGTGAAACCTATATCATGGCTACGAATATTAGCCGCTATTTCAGAAATTTGACTAAACAGAGTACCGGACATATCCTGTTTTACATATGTCGGCGGCGTGTTAGAAACCTGTTGTTGAGTACCGGGCATATATCTACCAAATGGCAAAACCTCTACTTCAAAACGAGTAATGTAAGTCGTATCTTTAAACAGAGCCGTCATAAGCCTTTCCGGATGGGTATGACGCGCATTAAACTCGGATACGGCCTGACTCTTTTCCTGGTTATTTCTAAAACTATTAACAGCTTGGTCAATATGTCCCATATAGTAGGAATCGCTTCCACTAGCATCGTAATTTATGGTAATATTGGGATTAAGACGTTTAAATTCCATACACGCCGATGACATACTCAATATGGTGCGTGGTGTAGTTGTAGAACGGGTATCAATTATTGACTTATTGGAAAATAGAGAGGGATAATTTTTTACCATACGGTAAGCTATACCTTTATGTTCCTCTTTGCCAACCTTAGTTAGATCTCCTATCCTTCCTTCTGACGCCTTATAAATAATCTCCAATCTTTTGTAAACATCCAAGCCAAACTCTGTTAAAGCGCCATCTTCAGCCGCCTTTTTAAGAATTGTATAGGGACGTTCATATTGAGATGCACTAGTAAGGAAACGGGAACCATGACGCCCATAATGACTCATATAAATTGGTTTATACCCTTTTGGGGCCGGAGTAAGTTTAGTAATTGGCGCCCTATAAGCCATCAAACTAGCCGACATAAGATGAATATTATCCTTAACGTTGGCAATATGAAACGGTTGGGTTTTCGGAGCGCGTTCGTATCCACCGTTGGAAAAGTTGATTTGAAAAGCAAATGTTCGCAAACCACTGAACCCCAACTGTTTTATATTGCGTGTTGTGTGCTGCCCTTTTTTTCAATGTCTAAATTTATTTATTTTTCATCATTGTTATTATTGGTCTGTGCGGGATGGGCTTGAATACTCTTTGCCAAGCTTTGGTTTTGCGTTTGGCTTGTGTGGCTTGGCAATGTGTATTCAAGCGAAGGGAAGGAATCACCTGTCCATCCATTCTTTAAAATCCGAAACACGTTCTCTGCTTACAATTATATCTTCTTTTTCAGTCCAGTCTTTTAATACAATTTTTAATCGGTTCGATGAATAGGCAATAATATCCTGGATTGCGGAATAATTAATAATGAAATTCCTGTTAATCCTGAAGAATGATTTCGCATCAATCTGTTGCTCGATTTTATCCAGGGAATAATCAATAGGATAATTTTTTCCATTATCTGTATGAATAAAATTACATCTCTCATTGATGTAAAAACAATTAATCATTGATGTCTGCACCGACTTGTAATGTTCCCCAATTTTAATTAAAAATCGTTCTTTTGTATTTGAATGTAACTGATTTATAATTGACTCAAACCTTGAATAATCGGTTTGTTTATAATGCACGTTAAATTTTTCTATTGCATTTTTAAGTTCATCCGAATCAATCGGTTTTAAAAGGTAGTCGATGCTGTTAACCTTGAAAGCTCGTAATGTATATTCATCATAAGCAGTTGTGAAAATTATAGGTGTATGAATCGGTTTGTTTCCAAATATTTCAAAACAAATTCCGTCTTCAAGTTGAATATCCATGAATATCAGGTCTGGTTTTGGATTATGCAAAAACCAATTTATCGATTCTTCTACCGATTTTAGAACATCCATAACCTCAATGTCTGGGTTTATTTCCCTTAACAATCTTAATAACTTATGTGCAGCAGGTTTTTCGTCCTCTATAATTAACACTTTCATCTCTACGACTTAATAATGGGTAATTTTACAATAAATTGGTTGTTATTTTCTTCATATATCAAATCT
>DASRNO010000001.1:0-18825 GCA_035647375.1 Bacteroidaceae bacterium | reverse complement strand
AATATAGAATCTTCTACACTCTTTTTTATAAAAAAGATTATCTTTGCTTTATATAAACCAAATTATTACATGAATAATGAAAAAGCTTTTTTTACTGGCAATTAGCCTGGTTATTTTTATGGGGCCCGGTTTACGGGCCATAGATAATAAGGGTATTGTACATTATGAACAATCCCCAGATAGATTTTCTTTGATCTCTAACAGTAAACCGGTTTCTATACTTATAGATAAAGCAGAGGATATCGGAGTAAATATAGCTATTACTGCGTTGCGCAAAGATTTTAAGTCTGTTTGTGGTGTGGAACCCAATTTACTTTTTACACCAACAGAAAAAAATATCATTATTGTTGGAACACTTGAAAGTGAGTACATAAAAAATCTTATCAAGAAAAAGAAATTAGATGGGAAAGAGTTAAAAGGTAAGTTGGAAAAATACATCATTACCACTATTCAGGATCCTATTGATGGAGTAGATCAAGCATTGGTTATAGCGGGAAGCGATAAACGTGGAACTATATATGGAATATATGAACTTAGTGAGCAAATAGGTGTCTCTCCGTGGTATGATTGGGCCGATGTTCCCATTGAGCCTAGAGCTGATATATCAATAGAGCAGGGTATTTACACCGCCGGCGAGCCAATGGTAACATATAGGGGAATCTTTTTGAACGACGAAGCCCCCTGTTTGACAACCTGGGTAAAAAACACATATGGCACAGATTATGGAGATCACAATTTCTATGCACGTGTTTTTGAACTAGTATTACGTTTGCGTGGCAATTTTATGTGGCCGGCCATGTGGAGCTGGGCCTTTTATGCCGACGATGATCTTAACAGCCAGACCGCTCACGATATGGGTATTATAATGGGAACATCGCATCATGAGCCAATGGCACGTAATCATCAGGAGTGGGCCAGAAAAAGAAGAGAGTATGGTGTATGGGATTACGAAACAAATCAAGATGTTATTGATAAATTTTTTCGCGAAGGAATTGAAAGATCTAAGAACAATCATGATCTTGTTACAATAGGAATGCGTGGCGACGGAGATGCCGCAATGGGAGGTCAGGTGGGTCGTGATCATGAATATGAGTCACAAGATGAGTATAACATGGCTCTACTAGAGAAGATCTTCAAGAACCAACGTCAAATTATAAAAGAAATTACCGGTAAATCGCCCGATAAGAGACCTCAAGTATGGGCTCTTTACAAAGAGGTTTTAAAATTTTACGACTTAGGCCTGAGGGTTCCCGAAGATGTTATTATTTTGTTGAGCGATGATAACTGGGGCAATGTTAGGCGTCTTCCCGACGATAAAGAGAGAAACCGTAAGGGAGGTTGGGGTATGTATTATCATGTTGACTATGTGGGTGCTCCCAGAAACTCAAAATGGCAAAACATGACTCCCATACAGCATCTATGGGAACAGATGCAACTTACATACGATTATGGAGTAGATAAATTATGGGTGCTAAATGTTGGCGATCTTAAACCTATGGAGTATCCTATTACTCTCTTTTTAGATATGGCATGGGATCCTGTAAAATACAATGCAGAAAACCTACTTGATCATACTTACGATTTTTGTCTCCAACAGTTTGGTATAGATCAGGCTGAAGAGGCTGCCCGTTTATTAAATCTTTATTGTAAGTATAACGGACGCATTACTGCCGAAATGTTAGATCGTAACACCTATAATTTAGAGACCGGTGAATGGAAACAAGTTTGTGATGAATATGTTCGTTTAGAGGCCGAAGCCTTACGTCAATATCTCACTATTAAGCCTAAGTATAAAGATGCTTATCAACAATTAATTCTATTCCCCATTCAATCCATGTCTAATCTTTACGACATGTACTATTCTCAGGCTGTGAATCATAAGCTTTATAAAGATAATAACCCGGAGGCCAATAAATGGGCTGACAGGGTAGAGAGTCTCTTTAATCGCGATGCACAGCTGTGTGAGGAGTTCAATAAAGTAATGTCTAATGGAAAATGGGATGGAATGATGATTCAAAAGCATATAGGCTACACATCGTGGAACGATAATTTTCCTGCAGACAAACTCCCTGTAGTCTATAGAATTACCGATACCGAAACAAAGGGAGGTTTTGTGTTTAGCGAAAAGAACGGAGTTGTATCTATCGAAGCGGAACATTTTTATTCAATTAACGATGCCGATGGCGATGGTGGAAAATGGACAGTAATACCCTATATAGGGCGCACTTTGAGCGGTGTAGCACTTATGCCCTATAGCAAGCCAACCGCAGGTGCCTCTTTGACATACAAAATGAGCCTTCCCAACGATGTGAAAAAAGTAGATGTACGTATAATAGTTAAATCTACCCTGCCATTCTTGCGTAAGGAGGGACATCGTTACTCCATAAGTATTGATGATGGAGAAGAGGTTATTGTAAACTTTAATGAGAGACTAAACGATGATCCGGAAAATGTTTATTCTGTATTTTACCCCACTGTTGCGGGACGAGTGGTTGAGAGTGTTGTTGAATTAGAACCATCCTCTTCGACCGATGGAGTTCATACAATCACTATCAAACCCATTGAACCCGGAACTGTCTTCCAAAAGATAGTGGTTGATTGTGGCGGATATAAGAGATCTCATCTATTTATGGACGAATCCCCTTATGTAAGGGAATAAAAATTTATTTCAGATAAATAGATGTCCAAAAACAGACAGAGAGCTTCTGTAATAGTATCTGTTTATAAAAATGCTGATGCATTGCGAGTTGTTCTAGACTCGCTCTCGCATCAGACAGAAAATAGTTTTGAAATTATTATATCTCAAGATGGCGATGATAAGGTTATAGAAGAGGTTTGCGCATCATATCCTTTCAAAAACAGATGGACATTGATTACACAACAGGATTTGGGGTGGCGTAAAAATCGTGCTTTGAATAACGCTATCAAAGCCGCTAAAAACGATTGGCTTATATTTATAGATGGAGACTCTTTTTTGCATCCTCGTTTTGTGGAGTATCACCTTAGACTATCCGGGCAAAAAAACATTGTGGCGGGTAAAAGAGTTAAACTAAATAAACAATTAAGCCAATTGTTATTAGAGGAGTATCATAATATTAAAATCGTTAAGAAAAAGCTCCTAAAATCTTTGTTCTCTAAACATAAGGATATTGAGTTTATAGAGGAGGGATTTTTTATTAACCCTAATGGTATTTTGGGTTTTATCCCTCGTATTAGAAGAGTGACCAATCTAAAAGGTTGCAATATGTCCTTTTCTAAAGATGCCATATATGCAATAAACGGTTTTGATCAAGATTATACTCTACCCGCCATTGGCGAGGATATAGACCTTACATGGCGATTTCTAAAGGCAGGATACAGAATAGTCTCTGCACGCAATACAGCAGTTCAGTATCACCTTTACCATGTGGAGAATTGGGTGTCGCAAGAGGAGAATATTCGTCAAATGAAAGAGAAGAGAGATGCTAATCTCTATATTTGCAAAAATGGACTAAAAAAATGAGGGAGTGATATTAAATATCATCCCTCATTAATATTAGGAGAGCCCGTTCTGTTTTATTTAACAGGATTGCCAAAATTTTTGAATAGGTCGAGATCAACAGATTCACCCATAACTTTATGTCCTTCGGCATTAGGGTGTAACCAATCATTTTGATAAATATAATCGGGATTCATCGATATGGTATCCAAAGGATTGCGTATAGCTTTGTCAAAATCTATAACACCATCAAGATACCCACCATTGCGTATCCAATTATTTAGTTTCTGACGTCCCTCCTCATGATTTTCGCTATAGTAATTATTGCCTTTGAAAGGCATTATAGTAGCTCCGTAAACAAAAATACCCAGTTCGTGAGCCTGGTCAGTAATTGTTTTAAAAACCTCTATTATTTTATCAGCTTTTGGTATTGCGTCTCCATAGCCACCAAGATCGTTTACTCCCTCAAACAAAACAATCCATTTAACTCCCTCTTGTTGAAAAAGATCGCGGTTATAACGAACAAGTGCTGTAGGGCCTAAGCCTCCACTAAGAACACAGTTACCACCTAACCCCAGATTCATTACAGCTACTTTTTCTGTAGATTTATTGGCTAACAGACGCTTTGATAAAATATCTGTCCAGCGGTTCTGCTCATTTGTAGTTGAGCCTCTTCCGTCTGTTATGGAGTTTCCCAAAATGGCCACAGCATATCCCTTTTTGCTATTTACCTGGGTCTCAATCGTGTTAATAACATACCAGTGTTCGGTTATCGTTGAATTTGTAAAATCAGAAGTTTGTCCCTCTTTTATATACGATGCAGTACGTGAGCCGGGATGTCCGGTAACACTGGTAGAAGAGGCTTGTCCAAAACGTATGGTTATAGCCACGTTCATACGATCATCCAACTTGAATTTTATAGGATCTGATACCGCACTCTCTCCCGGCTCCATTGTTAGTGTACTCTCTCCGTTGAAAGTTAGATTTTTAAGTGTATTCTCAAAAATCTCGTAACTACCTCCCGATGTGGTAGCAACCGCAACATCGGCCGAATTTATAGTAATGGGTCCTTTACTGAATTCATTAGAGAATTTTACACGAATCTTTTTACCTCCTATAGAGACTTGAACAATCTGTCTTAGAGAGTTGTTTTCAAGAAAAGGAGCAGGAGGATTGTTGTGCGGTTCAACCAGTTGTTCAGCTGTTACCCAAGTGCCAATCCATCTGTTACGGGCATGAGTGTTTAATACTGAAAATAAAATAACAGAAGCCACTAAAAATTTAGAAAAGGCAATTTTTTTTGATAAATTCATATTTATTGTAATATTAAAAACAGAATGTTAGTTCTCTACAACAGAACACAAATATATATCATAACAGCTTAATTTTAAAACTCTTTGTAAAGATAATTCTCTAAAAAGATCTCTATTTTATCTGTTTTTTTTGGAACACAAAAACAATCTGACTATTTTTACATTTCAATTATGCTGTAAATGCGAAAGACTCTATCATTTATTTTTACTTTTTTTCTATTTTGTTCAAGCGTCTTTTCGCAACGCGCTTTCTGGTACTCAAATGACCAGCTATCAAACAATCAGATACAGAGTATTTGTCAAGATGATCAAGGATTTATTTGGATTGCAACTGAATATGGCCTGAATAAGTTCGATGGTAATCGTTTCACCTATTTTTTTCACGACGAGAGCGACTCTCTTTCCCTATTAAATAATTATGTACGTTGCCTGTCAATGTCGTCAGATGGAAATATGTGGGTAGGCACAGCATCAGGTCTACAACTTTTTTCACCCGGGCAAGGTGTGTTCAATTCCGTCTCTATGCCCGAAAACGAATCGGCCTATATTGTACAGATATTATCTCTAAAAAAAACCGATCAGATATGGTTTATAACCTCCGGAAATGGTATATATACCATTGAGCCTGAAAATCCTCTCCGGGCCGTTAAAATGTCGAATCTTAATCTTCAGGCTAAAAATCTTTACTGTAAAGCCATTTTCGAGGATAGTTCCGGTTTGGTATGGCTTGGATTGGCGAATGGAGTAGCTGTATGCAATCCAAAAACCATGTCTTTAAAATTTTTCAGACGTAATAGAATCAGTTCAGAAATAACCGGTATTCACGAGGATGATTTTGGCAATATTTTTATATCCTCAACAAAGAGCCTGTTCAAATGGAAAAGGAGTAGTGATACTTTAGAAAAACTATTTAGTTTTGAAAACATAGGGTACGTTACACACTCTTTTATGGATTCTAAAAAAAAGCTTTATATAGCTGTTAAGGGTAATGGATTACGTTATTATGATCCTGTTAAAGAGCAAATTGTACGTGTAGAGCATTATATTACCGAGGTTAACTTTAACCGTTTAGACATTAGCGCCATGTTTGTTGATAAAAATGAGAATATCTGGTTAGGAGGATATTTAAGTGGGCTTTTGATGATATCTAATGTTCAATCAGAATTTAAATATTTAAGATTTGCCAATTACGGCGAAGAGGTTGAGGGAAGCGTAACGGCATTAATGTGCGACAACAAACAGAACATTTGGATAAGTTATAACAACAACGGAATAACCAGTTTTAACGCTAATGGAGAACTAATACTAAAAAACACTTCGCAACCCTATGCACGCACCCTACTTCAATCAAAAGAGGGGATAATATGGGCAGGTCTGTTTAATGGTGGTGTTTCGCAGATAGAGACAACAACCGGCCGAATGATTCCTATCCCATATGATACTACCGCCTCTGTGCCCTGTTTGGCCGAGGATAGTAGGGGATGTCTATTCTATTCCACATCCGGTTCAGGATTTAGTGCCTACAACTTCAAAACAGGTGAATACAATCATTGGTCTAAATCCTCAGGTATTGACAATGAACCTAATTTAGATGATGATTGGATAAATGCCATGTGTATAGACAGAGACGATATGCTCTGGTTAGGGCACTATTTGGGTATAAACTGCTACGATATACGTAACAAAAAATTTATAGACACACCCGAATTAAACAAAAATATAACGCGTAAATATTGCAATGTAATTATAGAAGATAACGAGGGACAGTTATGGATAGGTACCAATAAAGGTCTATTCATGTACAATAAAAACAGAAAAATTTGTAGACAATACAGATTATCCGATGGATTGTCTAACGAAACCATCTGTGCTATAGCTCAAGATAATGAGGGTAATATTTGGTGTAGCACCTTGATGGGGCTTAATAAATTAGATCTCTCTACCGGTGTTATAGATCGTTTCTATTCCGGATCGGGTCTTATAGACAACACCTATAATATGCGTGCTTATACCAAGGATAATAAATCCGGTGCAATTTACTTTGCGAGTAATCAGGGTATTACCTCTTTTATTGCAGATCAGATAGTAAACAACCAAAAGGTTAACGATGTTATTTTAACATCATTTTTTCTGAACGACGCTCCGGTTAATATGAATACTCTCTCTAAAGGTAAATCTATAATAAAGAGACCAGTTTCAGAGGCCAATGAATTTAGGCTGGCTTATACCGACAATTCATTCACTATGGAGTTTAACACATTCAATTATGCTGAGGCCGACGGAATAAGCTATGAATACACATTCAATTATGAAAAAGGGGAGTGGAAAAGTACCCCTGCTGGAGTAAACAGAGTCTATATATCCCATTTAAGCCCCGGCAGACACAATATAACTGTCCGGGCATGCCTTAACAACAGCTACTCTAATGTTAGGACATATAGGCTTAATATTGCTCCTCCTTGGTATTTAAGCGGATGGGCCTATATATTCTATACTCTCATGCTGTTTGGTGCGCTCTCTTTATTAATTCGCAACAACCATAGACAAAGGCAGCAAGAGTTAAGTGAGGCAAAATTAGATTCGTTTACCAATATTGCACATGAGATCTGTTCTCCCATGACAATGATAATCTCTCCTCTTAACGATCTTATAAGTGAACCCTCTGTTACTCCCTATATAAAAAAGCCTCTTACGTTAGTATATAAAAACTCTATCAGAATTTTGAGGTTGTTAAGCCAACTTCTCGATATAAGAAAGTATGACGAGGGTCTTATGACACTAAAATTTAGAGAAATAGATTTAGTCTCTCTTTTAAACGATACCTTTACACTATTCTCATACTGGGCCACACAACGCGGCATAAAATATACCTATAACAGTTCAGTCGATAATCTTAATGTATGGATAGATCCCGATAGCTTAGATAAAGTTATGATGAATCTTATATCTAATGCTTTTAAATATACCCCTAATAACGGAGAGATCACTGTAGAACTCACTGTGGGATCTAATGATGAAGATAATGGCCCATTACGTGAATATGTAGAGGTTTCAATAACAGATACCGGTACCGGCCTTGATGTGAGCGATGTAAGAAAAGTATTTCAGCGCTTTTATCGCGCCGGCAGTAATCTAACCTCTGTAACACTTGGATCGGGCATAGGATTAAACTATAGCCGTATACTTGTAGAAATGCATCATGGTATTATTAATGCCTGCAACAGGAGCGATAGAAGTGGAAGTTGTTTCTTTTTCAGATTACCTCTTGGCCGCACTCATATAAAAGACGACGATATATCGGTAGGTAACGGTATTGTAAGAGTTGAGTTAGAACAAGAGCGTACAATATTGTCGTTTTCAGACCAAGAGAACAACACTCCTGAAATATCGAACAACACTACATTATTAATAATAGATGACGACGACTTCTTATTAGAATTCATACAGTCGGGATTAAAGAAAAATTTTAAAATTATAACCTGTAATAATGGAAGAGAGGGGTTACGTCAGGCAATAGTCAACAATCCCGATTTGATTATTACCGATGTGGTTATGCCCGAAATGGATGGAATAAAATTAGTAAAGCTATTAAAAAACAATCCTAACATCTGTCATATACCAGTGATAATGCTTACAGCACTGGGCATGCCTCACGAAAGAATGGCAGGGATAGAGATAGGAGCAGATGCATACCTGTCAAAACCCTTCTATATGCGTGAACTCAGAATAGTTATTGATAATCTTATAAGTAACCGGCTTAAAGTGAAGGGGAAATTTTCCGGCTTTTACGATAAATCAGAAGATATAGAGAGCGATGCTCTTAAATCTGCCGATACCGAATTGATGGAGCAAGTTATCAAAGTCGTAAACGAAAATATGTCTAATATAGACTTTTCGGTAGATCAGCTTGCAGAGTTGTTAAATATTAGCCGTACGCATCTGAATAGAAAATTGAAAAACATAACAGGCCTCTCTTCAGGACGTTTTATTCAGAATAGCAGAATGAATCAGGCTGTCAAGTTATTTAAAGAAAACAGAGTATCCATATCGGCAGCAGCATCGGCTGTGGGCTTCTCTTCTCAGAGCCATTTTTCAACAACATTTAAAAATTTTACCGGCATATCTCCCAAAGATTTTATCAAACAAGCTGAACAAGAAAATTTAGACAATAGAGATCCGGCTTAAAATTAGGATGAGATTTTTTATTTAAAATTTATGTACTACAATAAAATGGACCGTACTATTAAAGAGAGAGTAATTAAAATGCTAAACTCTCCTCTTTCCGGTTCAGAACCAGACTCACTAAAGAGTCTGATTATAAGAGCCGCTAATAGATTTGAATCACCCAATTTTGTTTTATCAGATCCCATTCAGTTCCCCCGTAGATATGTTGATAGAAGAGATATAGAGATCTCCGCTTTTATCTCTTCGTGGATATCTTATGGAAGCAGAAAAGTCTTTCTAAAAATATTACATCATTTGCATGATATTATGGATAGTAGGGGAGGCCCATATAATTTTATAATGTCATACAACATTGCTAAAACAGATAACGACCTCTTTTTTTGTAATCCGGACGATTGCCTCTACAGGTTCTATAAATGGTCTGATTTTATAGTTTTAACTGAAGCACTAAACACCCTTTATTCTCAAAACGAAAGCATGGAGCAGCTGTTTAGCAACAAAAAAACATTACTCGAAAATGTAGATACTTTATGCTCAAAATTTACCGGTGTAAAAGGTATACCGATTTATGGCAGCCGTTCCGCCAATAAACGCCTACATATGTTTCTCCGTTGGATGATACGTAAAAACAGTCCGGTTGATATTGGTATTTGGAACAGACTGAAACAGTCCGAGCTTATTATACCTTTAGATACTCATGTATTTAAAACAGCTCTTAAATATGGACTTACATATAGCAAAACGGCCAATTTCAAAGCAGCTGCCGATATAACCATGGCTATGGCCCATATCTGGCCCGAAGATCCTGTAAAAGGAGATTTTGCTCTTTACGGACTGGGTATTACCGAACAATAGCTAAACTATTCAAAACTTCTTAGCAACTCAATCTCAGCAGCCCAAGCCAATTCATCGGGAGTCTCAAGTATTATGGGTATATTATCAAATCGGCTATCTTTCATTATACGCTTAAAAAAATCTATTCCCATAAGACCTTTGCCTATACTATCGTGCCTGTCTACCCTAGATCCAAGTTCCTTTTTACTGTCATTAAGATGCAGTCCTTTCAAATAATTTAATCCTATAACCTCTTCAAATTCACGCCAAACATCGTCGTAATGGTTTACCAGATCATATCCAGATGTATAGGTATGACAAGTGTCAATACATACACCCACTCTCGATTTATCGTCAACCCCATCAATTATCGCCCCTATTTGTCCAAACTCAAATCCCATATTACTACCTTGACCGGCTGTATTTTCAATAACGGCAGTTACCCCTTCGCTTCTTTCAAGTGCCATATTTATACTTTTCGATACCCTATTTATACACTCCTCGGGAGTAATTTTGTTTAAATGGCTGCCGGGATGAAAATTCAGCATGGTAAGACCAAGCTGTTCGCAACGACTCATCTCTTCAAAAAAAGAGTTCCTGGATTTTTCCAAAGCATCCGGATCTGGACTTCCCAGATTTATCAAATAGCTACTATGGGGCAATATATACTCCGGGCTAAAAGAGTGTTCCCTACAAGCAGCTTTAAACCTCTCTATCTCATCACTCTTTAGAGGAGCACTGAACCATTGACGCTGATTTTTTATGAATAGAGCAAAAGCGTTGGCGCCAACCGAATGGGCGTTAAGAGGGGCATTACTCACTCCGCCAGAAGCAGATACATGTGGACCAATATGTTTCATATCAATATTTTTATATTATTATTTTAAATCTACAACAGTAATACCACTACCACCCATCTGAATATGTTCATCTTTAAAAGAGGCCACTCCGGGTAGTGTGTTTAGATATTCTCTTATCAAACCACGTAGAATACCGTTTCCCGTACCGTGAAGAATTCTGACTCTACTCATTCCCAAAATAACAGCATCGTCAATAAAGTACATTATTGTTTGTAACGCCTCCTCGCCTCGTTCTCCTCTTACATCAATATCAGGTTTAAACTTTATCTTTTTATCATAAATATTTTTTTGAGTCTCACTGCTTAAAAAAGTAGTGGTCTTGTCAAGATCATTTTTTTTACTCTTCATGGCAAATTCCACCCTGTCTCTCTTAACAGTAGTGCTGATATTACCAAAAACAATAGTAATGCCTTTTTTATCTATAGACTCTATATCGCCAACTACAGTTTGGCCAATAATTCTTACCGTATCGCCAACCTTAAAAGTTTCAACACCCTTCTTAACACCCTGTTTAACAGTTTTGGTTGGAGATGTAAGCTCTCTATTCTCTCTCTCTCTCAGTCTATCTGATTTTTGTTTTTTACCCCTCTGTTGCCTGCGTAAAACTCTCTCCATCTGCTGTTTAATGATCTCTTCTTGATCACTATTAATAGCATGTGCTAAATTATTTTTGAACTCTAAGAGCTCCTGTCTGGCCATCTTAGTTTGCTCTTTTTCTGCTTGCGATTCCTTTATTTTTTTTATGGTGTTTTCTATCACCGCATTAGATTCTCTAAAAATATTTTCGGACCTATCTTTAGCCTCTTTTAAAATTTTCTTTCTCTCTTTTATCAGCTCTTCAACATCTTTCTGATGTTTTGCAGCCTCCACTTTAAGGCGTTTTTCCAGCCGATGAATATTCTCTCTTTTATTCTCCCAGTAACGTTTATCACGTACAATATCCTGTAAATATTTATCGGAATTTATATAATCCTTTCCAACTATCTCTGCTGCATCATTTATAACATCTTCGGGCAAACCAATTTTTCTTGCTATCTCTACAGCAAACGAGCTGCCGGGGTTACCAATCTGTAACTGGTATAGCGGTTGCATCAGGTGCCTGTCATACATCATAGCTCCGTTTACTATCCCCTTATTGGCATCGGCATATTGTTTTAGATTTTGATAGTGAGTTGTTATAACACCAAAAGAGCCATTTTTTAAAAATCTTTTTAGCACAGCCTCCGCTATGGCACCACCTATTCCCGGCTCAGTACCACTTCCAAATTCATCTATTAAAATTAAGCTCCGCTTATTAGAGTGTCTCATCATCTGTTTTAGATTGTTTAGATGACTGGAATAGGTGCTAAGATCATCTTCTATGCTCTGTTCATCGCCAATATCAATAAAAATAGTTTCAAAAAGCCCCACATGGCTGTTTTCTCTCATAGGAACCAACATTCCACACTGAAGCATATATTGTAAAAGTCCTACACTCTTTAGACATACCGATTTGCCACCGGCATTGGGTCCGGATATAAGCAGAATCCTGTTTTCATTATTTAGCTCTATAGAGAGAGGAACAACCTCTCTACCATGTTTAGCCAGAGACAATCTGAGCAGAGGGTGTACAGCCTCAACCCAGTCAATCAGAGTAGAGTTTTCCAACATCGGTTTTATAGCACTCTGCTCAATTGCCAACTTGGCTTTTGCTCTTATAAAATCAATTTCAGAGAGAAATTCAAAAGAGTTAAGCAGGTCAGGAATCATACCCCGAATTTTGTTGGCAACCTCAATAAGAATACGCATTACTTCGCGTTTCTCCTCCATTTCCAACTCTCGTATATGGTTATTAGCCTCTACCGCCTGTTCAGGCTCAATAAATACAGTTTTCCCCGATGCCGATTCATCGTGAACTATACCTTTAATTTTCCGTTTAAATGCAGGAATCACTGGCAATACAAGCCTGCCGTCGCGTATGGTGGGCGATACCTCCTTCTCTATAATACCATCTCGCTGCGACTCTTTAAGAATAGAGTTTAATATTCTTGAAATGCTAAATGTAGTAGCAGCCAGATCCATTCTTATTCTATAAAGCTCGGGCGATGCATTATCTTTTATCTTTCCATGTTTTGTAAGAATACGATCAATATTCTTTATCAATTCTGGAAACAGAGTAACATTGCCGGCCAAACTTTTCAAGCGGGGGTAGAGTAAAGCACTCTCTTCGCGGTTTAAAAACCCTATAATATTGTTTATAGTAATCAAAGATTTTAAAAGGCAGAGTAGTTCCTGCTCATCCATATACATACCAACCACTTTTACGCGATTTAAAGAGTTGCGGGTATCAAAAAAATCGCTATCCGGAAAACCATCTTCGCTTTGAAGAATATTAACAAATTCCACCACCTGATCAAGGCGCCGATTAACATCCTCGTAATTGGTCATAAAACAGATCTCCTCAACCTTCTGTTGCCCTAAAGAGCAAACACAAAGTTCATTTAACCGTAGCCTTAAATCCTTAAAACCTATTTTATGCTCAAAATTATCCGGATATACCATATTGTAATAATGAATAGCAAAAGTACATTTTCTCTCTATCAGTACAAAAAATAAGATTTCAATTTGTAGGTTATAATAAAAAGAGCTACTTTTGCGCTGCAAATTTTTAGTATATAGAAACAGGAGAGGTGGCAGAGTGGTCGATTGCGGCGGTCTTGAAAACCGTTGAGCTGCGAGGCTCCGGGGGTTCGAATCCCTCTCTCTCCGCAATAAACATTGAAAATCAGTAGCTTAGCGGAATTGTACACGAATTTGTACACGAAAAGCATCCAAAATGGGTGCTTTTTTGTTTTATTCTCATAGCCTGTATGATTGGTTTCTTATACCTTGTCATTTATAGTGGTAAGAGAACTGCACCTCCACAACACCTCAAACGCACAATGCCAAGCTCCTAACCGTTGAGTAATGGTCTAAAAAAACGATATAACATATAGAAAAATGTACATTAAAATGATTACATTTGAGTCTTTATACTTTTTTATAAATATTAGACCATTACTATCCTGTTTAACTTGCTGTTACAGATAAGTATAATCGGGCTGATTGTTTAATTTATTATTTTCACCGTACCAAAGCATTAATTTAACTCAGTAAATTATCGTCAATGATTTTCACGCCGGGACAACGCATAAGCAACAGAGGAGAAGATTTTATTATTAACAGTGTAGTAGGGAACAATGGCAGCTGGATACTCAAAGTAGAAGGAGTATCAGAATTAGTCAGAGGGATAAATTTTATCTTCGACACCAATATAGATAAAGAGATACATGTACTTGATCCTAGAAATACCCGATTGATCGCCGACAGGGATTCGGGGTACCGCAAGACAAGGCTGTTTATCGAAAATCAGATACGCAACTCGCCTGTTTACAGCAAGTATATAACAATAGCACACAAAGGAGCCTACAATGAAGCAACTTATCAGTACGAGCCAACTCTAAAAGCATTCGATTTGCCACGTCCGCGCATCCTTATCGCTGACGCGGTGGGATTGGGTAAGACCATTGAAGCAGGTATTTTCCTTGCCGAAATGATAAAGCGGGGAAAGGGCAAGCGAATTCTGGTTCTCACACCAAAATCTATATTAAGTCAGTTTCAGCAGGAGATATGGAATAGATTTGCAATTCCGTTGGTGCGTCTCGATTCAGAGGGAATATCGCGCATCAAGACAGAGTTGCCTATTAATAAAAACCCTTTCGACTACTACGATAAAACAATTGTCTCTATCGATACTCTGAAAAACAATGCCAAGTATCAGCATTATATAGAGAAGACCAGTTGGGATATTATTGTGATAGACGAATGTCATCAAGTGGCAAATATCAAATCGCAACGAGGTTCGCTGGCGCAGCTTCTCAGCACCAAGTGCGAATCGCTTGTGCTCACATCCGCAACACCACACAATGGCAAGCGAGAAAACTTTGCCAATCTTATCAATATGATTGAGCCGCTTGCCATCAAGGATGAGGACAATTACAGCAAAGAAGACATTCTCCCTTATTATGTTAGAAGGTTTAAGAACGATATTGATGATGATACCGTAAGGTCTAACTTTATGGAGCGTGAAGTTCGTTCTATCCATGCCCCGCTCAATCCTGCCGAAGAGGACTTTCTTCAAATGCTCCAAGAGATTAAGTTTGCAGCCTTGTCGGTGATTGAGGAAGACGAAGAGGTGGACGTAGAAGATCTGTTCGCTCAAAAAGCAGCACCAACCACAGAAAAGAAAGAACGTAAAGACCTTCTTTTTGCAATTGGCTTGTTCAAGTCCTATATGTCATCGCCCGAAGCGGCTCGCAAGTCTATCGAGAACAGAATCAATAGAGTGAAAGAGCGTGGCATAGAAAGTCATCTTGCAGAAGAAAACATAGAGATACTTGAGGAGTTGTATGATAAAGTAGATACTATCATCACCCTTGGGCACGATGCCAAGTACAAAGCTTTCAGAGACGAACTCATAAAGCTTAAATGGAATGGTCGCCCCAAAGATTTCAGAATTGTAGTATTTGCCGAACGTATTGAAACACTCGAAACGCTCAAAGAAAAACTTCAGCACGACTTCAATCTTAATGACAAAGTTATTGCTCAATTCCACGGCTCTCTTACCGATATGGAGCAGCAGCGCATTGTTGAAGATTTCGGGAAGGAAGACTCCGACTATCGTATCATGCTCACTTCCGATGCCGGTTCGCAGGGTGTCAACCTGCACTACTATTGCAACCACATGTTCAACTACGATATTCCCTGGTCGTTAATTACGCTTGAGCAACGCAATGGCCGAATAGACCGTTATGGCCAAAACAAAACGCCATATATTAATTATATGGTAGCCACATCAGATATGGACGGAATAAAGGATGACCTGCACATTGTCAACAAACTTAAGGAAAAAGAGGATGAGGTTTATAAATCCCTTGGCGATGCCGCATCGGTTTATAAACTATATGACTCTACCAAAGAAGAGGATTTGGTGACCCGTTCCATAGCGGAGGGAGATGAGTCTCTACTAGACAAAGCTCCTGAGGAAGACGATTTTGATTTCTTTGCGGCACTTGAGGATGACTCTACCCCACCTCTCGATATATCACAAGTTTATGACAAACATATATCGCTGTTTGAAAGCGAACAAAGTTATTACGAAGCACTGATATTACAGCTTAAGGACGAAAAGAAACTGCACAACACAGATGCCTATTTCGAAGGGCCGCTTCTGGAGGTGAAAAACACAGAGCAACTCGATCGCATTATGTACGACTTGCCAAAAGAGGCAAAACCCCGTCAGGGTGAACTCTATCAACTTACGCTTGATAAGGATTTAGTACAGAAATCCATTCAGGAAGCCAGAAAACGTCAAGGCGAATGGGCACGCTTTCAGTTGCTATACGAACTGCATCCCGTGGTAAAATATCTGATGACTCAGCTCGAAGCCAGTGTTGACAAAGATGTGGCACTCGTCACAAAACTCAGCCATCTCCCTCAAGGCACTGCACACTACCTTATACAAGGTATATCGGCCAACAGCCTGGGGCAATCCATTGTTTCCGATTTCTTTGTTATTTCTGTAAGAATGGATGGCAGTCTTTATAGTCAGCCTATTCGCTTCGAAGAGTTTCTGGTGACGCATCGCATTAATGAAAACATGCTCGACCTTCACATGGACGACAATGAGATAAAACATCTGGAAACGCTACTCCCGGTTGTTATTAAATTTGGGAACACATTATATATGGACCTGAAAAAACAAGAAGTGCAGCGCAAGATGGAGTTACAGATGAAAGCTTACAAACAAAAGATGGAGGAGTGGCAACAAAGTCGCGAAAACCAACTGAAGCTTGAATTTGAAGATGTACCCGAATATGGATTTATAAAAAAGAAGCGAGCCGACAAGGAGTATGAAATAAAAACCATATTAGACAGTTCAAGCCGCTACTTCAATGATCTTACCAACCTCAAGGGAGACCCCTATCTAAAGGTGATTGCCGTATTCTATAACAACTGATATCCTTATGATTAAATTTATAAACAACATAGCCGAATATTTCGCATCCAACTATTTCGACGAAGACTTTGCAAAGAAAGTTATAGAGAAATCAGGTTACAGTCGTGATGCTCTTAAAGAATTTCAATCTGGTGTCAATGCGCTTAAGAATGATTACTTTGCACTGAAGCAGAAATTTGTAGAAAATCACCTGCGGGTAAAAGATCGTGTCAACCTGTCTCATCATTTTCATACCCGTGTATTGAAAGCACTGGGTTACGATTCCGCCAAAACTGATTATAACAATCTCTACTCCATAAACGACGACTCGGTTCTGCCCGTTCGCCACATACTATATCGCGGCGACACTCCCCATATGATGATTATGGAGATGCACGCCCTCATCAAAACAGGAGAAGAAGAACCTGACGGCCTCTTTGAGCAAAGTTATCATGTGGAGGAGAATGAAGCACCACGCACACAAGGTGAGCAGAAATATCATCGCAGTCAGTGGGCAGATATTTTTGATGTACCCGAAGGTGTGCGAATATCGCCAATGATTATCAATCAGGCCGTAGGACAACTGTTTCTACAGCCCGAACATCGCCGGCCAAAATATATCCTGCTTTGTGCAGGCAATAAATACTTTTTGCTGGAATCAGAAAAATGGTTCCGGGGCTCCTATCTCGAATTAGATTTAGAAATACTATTTGACGAATCGGTAGCCAATCGCGACTATCTTACTCTTTTCTACCTGCTGCTGGGAAAAGACCTGCTGGCACCTACGGCAGATGTTGTGCTGATGGAACAGCTGGATGAAGACTCGCACAAAGCAGCTTATGAGGTTACAAAAGATCTGAAAGAAGGTGTAATCAATGCAGTAGAGAAAATTGCCAATGAAGCAGTTTATTACCTCAAAACTTATAAAGGGTATAAATATAGTGACATTGACGCATCAAAGCTAAAAGATGACTGTCTGACAATGGTCTATCGCCTGCTCTTTCTCTTCTATGCCGAATCGCGAGAAGATCTGGATATACTTCCTTCAAACGACTCTGTTTACAATCGCGGATACTCGCTTGAGATGCTTCGCGACCTGGAGCAAGTGCCCATGCAAACCGAATCAAGCCTCAACGGATATTTCTTCCACGAGTCTATTTACAAACTGTTCGACCTGCTCAATCAAGGTTACTCCGAAGGAAACGGACTGAACAAAACTTTCCGCATCCGTCATTTAGATTCGCCTCTGTTTACTGCCGACAGTCTGCACTATCTGGGTGATGTGAAGATTCGCAACTTTGTGTGGCAGGGAGTTATTATAGAGTTGTCGCTAAGCAAGCAACAGCGCAACCGCAATCGTGGTCGCATCTCCTATGCCAACCTGGGCATCAACCAGTTGGGCTCAGTCTATGAAAGCCTGTTGGCTTTCCGTGGTTTTCTGGCAGAAACCGATTATATAGAAGTGCACAAAAAGCGAACAGCCCGACAAACATCAGCCGATGTTGTCAGAACTGAGGGTTCGTTCCTCGTGCCTCGTCACCGATTAGATGATTTCGACATCAAAGAGGTATATCACGAAGAGAATGGCGACGAAGAAGTGATGCGCATAATTCCCGAAGGCACATTTATATATCGCCTTAGTGGTCGCGACCGCCAAAAGTCAGCCTCATACTACACGCCCGAAGTGCTAACCCAAACTACGGTAAAATATACGCTCAAGCCAATTCTTGAGAAACTGGAGCGAGGTGAGATGAAGGCACTTGACCTGCTTAAGCTCAAGATACTGGAACCAGCAATGGGTGCAGCAGCTTTCCACAACGAAGCAATCAACCAGATAGCAGAAGCGTATCTTCTTTATCGTCAGGACGAGTTGGGACGAAAGGTAGAGCCAAACAAATACCAGGAAGAGCTGCAAAAGATTAAAGCTTATATTGCCCTCAACAATGTATATGGAGTCGATATCGACCCCACGGCAATTGAGCTTGGCAAGCTATCACTATGGCTCAACGTGATACACAAAGATATGCAAACCCCATTCTTTGGTTACCGCCTTGGTGTGGGTAATGCCGTTATTGGTTCGTGGCTGAAAGTATATAAGCATCGTCAGTTCTCTTTTGAACCGGTGGGAAGAGGCTGCAA